>CANBQX010000016.1 GCA_947371775.1 Comamonadaceae bacterium | reverse complement strand
GCAGTTCAAGGTACCCCAGACGAGGTGCGCCAGAGCACCGATCCGCTGGTCTACCAGTACGTGCACGCCTTGGCGGATGGGCCCGTGCGCTTTCATTACCCCAGTGTGAGCGTGCAAGAGGACTTTGGACCGGAGCGTGCAGCATGAGCGGATTCAATCCCGGCAACATTGGCTATGCGGTGCGCCGCCAAATTGCAGATATCGGCCACGCTGCGCGCCTGTTTTTTCGCCTGCTGACGACCTTGCCAGAGAGCTGGCGCCGCTTTGCGCTGGTGCGCGACCAAATTCACTTTTTGGGCAATTACTCGCTCGTCATCATCGCGGTGTCGGGTTTGTTTGTGGGTTTTGTCTTTGGCCTGCAGGGCTACTACACGTTACAGCGCTACGGCTCGTCAGAGGCACTGGGCTTGCTGGTGGCACTGAGTTTGGTGCGCGAACTCGGACCGGTGGTCACTGCGCTGCTGTTCGCGGGGCGTGCCGGGACCTCACTGACCGCAGAAATTGGTTTGATGAAAGCCGGTGAGCAAATCAGCGTGATGGAAATGATGGCGGTGGATCCGGTGCTGCGCGTCCTGGCGCCGCGCTTTTGGGCGGGCGTGATCACCATGCCGCTGCTGGCGGCAGTGTTCAGTGCCATGGGCATTATTGGTGGCTGGGTCGTTGGCGTCTTGATGATTGGCGTGGACTCGGGCTCCTTCTGGAGTCAAATCCAGGGCGGAGTGGACGTCTGGCGCGATGTGGGCAACGGAATCGTCAAAAGTGTGGTGTTCGGCTTCACCGTGACGTTTGTTGCCCTGCTACAGGGGTTCGACGCGCAGCCCACGCCCGAAGGCGTGGCCAGTGCCACCACCCGCACAGTGGTAGTGGCTTCTTTGGCGGTATTGGCGTTGGATTTCATTCTGACCGCCATGATGTTTACGATTTAACGGTGACTAGAAAGGTGTTGCATGCAGCGCTCTAAAAATGATGTGTGGGTAGGGCTGTTTGTGCTGATCGGGGCCGTCGCCATCCTTTTCTTGGCCTTGCAATCGGCCAATTTGCTGAGCTTGAACTTTCAAAAAACCTACTCGGTGACGGCAAAGTTTGACAACGTGGGTGGTCTCAAGCCCAAGGCCGCTGTGCGCAGCGCGGGCGTGGTCGTAGGCCGCGTCGAGAAAATCGTATTCGACGACAAGTCCTTTCAGGCCCGTGTGGTGTTGGCCATGGAAAGTCGTTACGTCTTTCCCAAAGACAGCTCGCTCAAAATTCTCACCAGCGGCTTGCTGGGAGAGCAGTACCTGGGCATTGAAGCCGGTGCGTCCGAGGAGGTGTTGGCAGCCGGCGACACTATTTCTAGCACCCAGTCGGCCGTGGTGTTGGAGAGTTTGATCAGCCAGTTCCTGTACAACAAGGCCGCAGATGGCGCCGGTGCGAAGGCAGCGGACTAAACCTATGCCGTCTGAAGGCTTGCGCCTGGAGCGCCGACTGCAAGGTACTGCAAAAGGCGCAGCCCTCGCTTTCTTGTGTATTTTCGCCTGCACGCTGCCCGTGCAGGCCGATCCGCGTGATCCCTTGGAATCGTTCAACCGTTCGGTGTATTCCTTCAATGACGCCTTGGATCGCGCGGTGATAAAGCCTGTGGCCTCGGCCTACATCAAGGTGGCGCCCCATTGGATGCGCAAAGGCGTGACCAATTTTTTTGGCAATGTGGGCGATGTCTGGTATGCGGTGAACAATGCCCTCACGCTCAAAAGCCAGGCCACAAGTGATAGCGTGGGGCGGGTCATGATCAACAGCACCGTCGGATTGCTGGGGTTCATCGACGTGGCCAGTGACATGAATATTGAAAAGCACCCTGCAGACTTCGGCTTGACGCTGGGGCGCTGGGGTGTCAGTCCAGGCCCTTATGTCGTGGTGCCCCTGCTGGGCCCTTACACCTTGCGCGAATTGGTCGCTTGGCCGGTGGACTACCAGGGCAACCTCGTGTCGCACGTACAGGACGTGCCGACGCGTGACGGCCTGACGGTGCTCAGCGTGGTGGATGTGCGCGCTACCTACCTGAAGGCCGGAGAGGTTATCGACGGCGCAGCGCTCGACGCCTATTCCTTTACCCGAGATTCGTATTTTCAACGGCAACGCTACCGCCTCTACGATGGTGAAGAACCCGAGAGCCCGGAACCCGCGCCGTAAAATTGCACGGCACAACAAGGAAATTTATGAACCGCCATTTCTTTATCCGCCAGTGGGCGCTGTTCGCCCTGGCCGCACTGCTGTGCATGGGACGCGCATGGGCCGATGACGAAGCGCCGGATGCCTTCATCAAGCGCGTATCGGTCGATGTGCTGGACACCATCAAGGGCGACAAAGCCATGCGCAGCGGCGATATCGCACGTATCGTGACCCTGGTGGATACACGCATCATGCCCCACGTCGATTTTCAGCGCATGACCGCCTCGGCCGTCGGCCCGGGCTGGCGCCAGGCCACGCCGGAGCAGCAAAAACGCTTGCAAGATGAATTCAAAATTCTGCTGGTACGCACCTATGCCGGTGCCCTGTCGCAAGTCAGTGACCAGGTGGTGGTCATCAAGCCCCTGCGCGCGTCCCCAGAGGACAAGGAATTGGTTGTCAAGACCGAGGTGCGTGGCGGCGGCGACCCCATCCAATTGGACTACCGGCTTGAAAAAACACCGGGCCAGGGTGCGGGCTGGCGCATTTACAACCTCAATGTGCTGGGCGTGTGGTTGGTGGAAACCTACAAAAGCCAGTTCGCGCAGGAAATCAACGCCAAGGGCATTGACGGATTGATCGAGTCGCTGGCCACGCGCAACAAAACCAATAGCAAGAAAGTTTGATGTGTTGCACTTGCCTGACACTCTAACGCACGACCAGGCCTCGGCCTGCCTGCGTGAACTGGGCCAGGCCTTGGCAACGGAGGCCAGCCCCGCGATTCTGGACGCCAGCGGATTGACCCGCTTTGATTCGTCGGCCTTGGCGGTCTTGCTGGAGCTGCAGCGCGCGGGCGCCCGGCTGAACAAAAAAGTCCTGGTGCAAGGGTTGTCGGCCCAGCTGATGGCACTGGCCACTCTCTATGGCGTAGAGGCACTGCTTGGTGGCGCGTAAAATCGCGCTTTCCCATGCTCGCCATCTCTTTCCAATCTATCTCCAAAGCCTATTCGTCCCCCAAAGGACCAGCTGGCACCCAATTCCTCGCAGTTGACGACGTCAGCCTCGGTATCGAGGAGGGCGAGTTTTTCGGCCTGCTGGGCCCCAATGGTGCGGGCAAGACCACCATGATCAGCATGCTGGCCGGCCTCACTCGTCCCACCTCAGGTTCTGCGAGCGTGCTCGGCAGCGACGTGCAAAAAGACTTTGCTGCGGCGCGACGCAAGCTCGGCGTGGTACCGCAAGAGCTGGTGTTTGACCCGTTTTTCAATGTGCGCGAAGCTTTGCGCATCCAGTCGGGCTATTTCGGCGTCAAAAACAACGAGGCCTGGATTGATGAATTGTTGGAAAGCCTGGGCCTGGCCGACAAAGCCCATGCGAATATGCGCCAGCTCTCGGGCGGGATGAAGCGCCGGGTGCTGGTGGCGCAGGCGCTGGTGCACAAGCCACCGGTCATCGTGCTGGACGAACCCACCGCCGGTGTGGACGTGGAGCTGCGCCAGACGCTGTGGCAGTTCATTGCCAAGCTCAACAAAGAAGGCCACACCGTGCTCTTGACCACGCACTACCTGGAGGAGGCCGAGGCCTTGTGCGGTCGCATTGCCATGCTCAAGTCCGGCCGCATCGTGGCTCTGGACCACACCAGCACCTTGCTCAAAGCGGCGTCCAGCAATGTGCTGCGCTTCAAGGTGGATGGCGCATTGCCCGCCGCTTTGGCGGCGCAGGCGCGGGTAACAGGGCGCATCGTGCAGTTTCCGGCGCACGACGCGCTCGAAATTGAGCGCTTTTTGGCTGCCGTGCGGGAGTCGGGCCTGGTGGCACAGGATGTGGAAATTCGCAAGGCGGATTTAGAGGACGTATTTTTGGACGTGATGCAAAAGCATTCCGGCCAAGCTGCGGCAGCCGAGGTGGCAGCATGAACGGCTGGCAAACCCTGCTGTACAAAGAAATCCTGCGCTTTTGGAAGGTGGCTTTTCAAACCATCGCCGGGCCGGTGCTTACCGCCATGCTGTACCTGCTGATTTTTGGCCATGCGCTGGAAGACCACGTCAAGGTCTATGACCAGGTCAGCTACACGGCGTTTCTGGTGCCTGGCTTGGCCATGATGAGCTTGCTGCAAAACGCGTTTGCCAACAGTTCGTCTTCGCTCATCATGAGCAAGGTCATGGGCAATTTGGTCTTCATCATGCTCACCCCGCTGTCCTATTGGCACTGGTTTGTGGCCTATGTGGGCGCTGCCGTGGTGCGCGGCTTGGTGGTGGGCGCCGGGGTGTTTGTGATTTCTGCACTGTTCACGCCCATCGGATTTGCCCAGCCCTGGTTCATTGTGGCTTTTGCGCTGATGGGCGCTGCGCTCATGGGCACCTTGGGCTTGATTGCAGGCCTGTGGGCGGAGAAATTTGACCAGCTCGCCGCCTTTCAAAATTTTGTTGTCATGCCCATGACGTTTTTGAGCGGCGTTTTTTATTCGATCCATTCCTTGCCTGCGTTTTGGCAGGGCGTGAGCCACTTCAACCCGTTCTTCTACATGATCGACGGCTTTCGCTATGGCTTTTTTGGCGTCAGTGACGTATCGCCCTGGCTGAGCTTGGGCGTGGTTGGCGTGGCATTGCTGCTGGTCAGCGGCATTGCCCTGCAAATGCTGCGCAGTGGCTACAAAATCCGCAGCTGATTTTTTTCGTATTGCACCCATGACCGCCGACCAACTCCAAGCCCTGATCACCGCCGGCCTGCCCTGCGAGCACTGCGCACTCGAGGGCGATGGCCGCCACTGGTACGCCACCATCGTGTCCGCCGCGTTTGAGGGCAAACGTCTGATCGCGCGCCACCAGCAGGTCTACGCCACCCTGGGCACCCGCATGCAAACCGACGAGGTGCACGCCTTGTCAATGAAGACCTACACCCCGGCTGAATGGGCCCAAAAACCGGCCTGACCGGCTGTTGATACCATGGACAAACTTCTGATTCGCGGCGGGCGCAGCCTGCAGGGCACGGTGCCCATTTCGGGCGCAAAAAACGCAGCCCTGCCGGAGCTGTGCGCGACCTTGCTGACGGCAGATCCGGTGACGCTGCGCAATGTGCCGCGTCTGCAAGACGTCTCTACCATGCTCAAGCTGATCCGTCACATGGGCGTGCAGATGGAGCAGCATGCCGACGGCAGCGTCAGCGCCAATGCGGGCGGTTTGAATTTACCCGAGGCACCTTATGAGCTGGTAAAGACCATGCGCGCTTCGGTGCTGGCCTTGGGCCCTTTGCTCGCGCGATTTGGGCATGCCAAAGTGTCGCTGCCCGGCGGCTGCGCCATTGGTTCGCGCCCGGTAGACCAGCATCTGCGCGGCCTGACCGCCATGGGTGCAGACATTGTGGTGGAACACGGCTACATGGTGGCCAAGTTGGGAGGTGGGCGCAAACGCCTTCGGGGCGCACGCATCACCACCGACATGGTGACGGTCACCGGCACCGAAAACTTCTTGATGGCCGCGGCACTGGCCGAAGGCGAAACCATTTTGGAAAACGCCGCGCAGGAGCCCGAGATTCCCGACCTGGCGGAAATGCTGATTGCCATGGGCGCACGCATTGAAGGCCACGGCAGCAGCCGCATCCGCATTCAGGGTGTAGAGGCCTTGCACGGATGCGAACACCAGGTGGTGGCGGACCGGATCGAGGCGGGCACTTTTTTGTGCGCCGTGGCGGCTGCGGGTGGCGATGTGCTGCTGCAACATGGGCGCGCCGACCATTTGGATGCAGTGATCGAAAAACTTCGGGCCGCAGGCGCCACGGTGACCGCGGTGGATGGCGGCATCCGCGTGCAGTCCAGCGGACGCTTGCAGGCGCAGGGTTTTCGCACTACCGAGTACCCCGGTTTTCCCACCGACATGCAGGCGCAGTTCATGGCGCTGAACTGCATATCGCACGGAACCTCCAAAACCACCGAGACGATTTTTGAGAACCGCTTTATGCACGTGAATGAACTCGTGCGGCTCGGTGCCAATATCCAGATCGAGGGCAAAGTCGCTTTGGTGCAAGGTGTTGCTGCTTTGTCGGGCGCCACCGTGATGGCCACCGATTTGCGCGCGTCCGCGTCGCTGGTGATTGCCGGATTGGTGGCACAGGGCGAGACGGTGGTCGAGCGCATTTACCACCTGGACCGCGGCTATGACCAGATGGAGTCCAAGCTGCGCGGCCTGGGCGCCGATATTGAACGCATCAAATAGCCTGTTGATGGCCCTGACACTGAACTGAACCCACCAGCGAGACCACCATGATCACCATCGCCTTGTCCAAAGGCCGCATTTTTGAAGAGACGCTGCCCCTGCTGCGTGCCGCAGGCATTGAGGTGCTGGACGACCCCGAAAAATCGCGCAAGCTGATTTTGGACACCAACCAGCCTGGCGTCCGAGTGCTGGTGGTGCGCGCCACCGACGTACCAACCTATGTGCAGTTTGGCGGTGCCGACATGGGCATTACCGGCAAAGACACGCTGCTCGAGCACGGCGGCGACTGGGGCAGCGCCACCAGTGGCGCGGGCCTGTTTCAGCCCCTGGACTTGCAAATTTCCAAGTGCCGCATCAGCGTGGCCGTGCGTGCCGACTTTGACTATGCCCACGCGGTGCGCCAAGGCGCGCGCCTCAAAGTGGCGACCAAGTACGTGGCGATTGCGCGGGAATTTTTTGCCAACAAGGGCGTGCACGTGGACCTGATCAAGCTCTACGGCAGCATGGAGCTCGCGCCCCTGGTCGGTATGGCGGACGCGATTGTGGACTTGGTCTCGACCGGCAACACACTCAAGGCCAACAAGCTGGTCGAGGTGGAGCACATCATGGACATCAGCGCGCGCCTGGTGGTCAACCAGGCCGCACTCAAGCTCAAGCGCGAACCCATTCGCGCCATCATCAACGCATTTGCGGGCGCCATTGGCAAGGCCTGAGTTGTATGTCTTTCACTGCGACGCCTGCCCGCCTGTCCACCCAAGACGCTGATTTCGAAGCGCAGTTCAGCGCGCGCCTGCACTGGTCGGCGGATACTGACGCCGATATCGAGCAGCGGGTTGCTTCTATCCTGGCCGATGTGCAGCGCCGGGGTGATGCAGCGCTCTTGGAATACACGGCGCGCTTTGACGGATTGCAGGCCGACAGCGTGTCGGCGCTGGAGCTCACGCAGGCGGAACTGAAAGCCGCGTTTGAAGCCATCACGCCGGCCGAGCGCCAAGCGCTGGAATTCGCGGCGGCGCGGGTGCGCAGCTACCACGAGGCGCAAAAACAGGCTTGCGGCCAGAGCTGGAGCTACCGCGACGCCGATGGCACGCTTTTGGGCCAAAAAGTCACGCCCTTGGACCGTGTGGGCATTTATGTGCCCGGCGGCAAGGCAGCCTACCCGTCAAGCGTGCTGATGAACGCCATCCCCGCCCATGTGGCTGGTGTGACCGACATCATCATGGTGGTACCCACGCCCCACGGCGTAAAAAACTCGCTGGTGCTGGCGGCGGCCTATGTGGCAGGTGTGAGCCGCGCATTCACTGTCGGCGGCGCCCAGGCGGTGGCGGCGTTGGCCTATGGCACGGCCACCATTCCTGCGGTGAACAAAATCACCGGGCCGGGCAACGCCTACGTGGCAGCCGCAAAGCGCCGGGTCTTTGGCACCGTAGGCATCGACATGATTGCGGGCCCCAGCGAAATTCTGGTGTTGGCCGATGGCAGCACGCCGCCGGACTGGGTGGCCATGGACTTGTTCAGCCAGGCCGAACATGACGAACTGGCGCAAAGCATCTTGCTCTGCCCCGACGCCGCCTACATAGCCCAGGTGCAGGCGGCTATCGACCGTTTGCTGGAAGACATGCCGCGTGCTGAGATCATCGCCAAATCCTTGACCGGACGGGGTGCCCTGGTACACACCCGTAGCATGGAAGAGGCCTGCGCCCTGAGCAACCGTATCGCGCCCGAACACCTGGAAGTCTCCAGCGCCGAGCCGCACCGTTGGGAGCCGCTGCTGCTGCACGCCGGGGCCATCTTTTTGGGCGCTTACACCAGCGAGTCGCTGGGCGACTACTGCGCCGGCCCCAACCATGTGCTGCCGACCTCGGGCACCGCGCGTTTCTCCAGCCCCCTGGGCGTGTACGACTTCCAAAAACGCAGCAGCCTGATCGAGGTCAGCGCAGAAGGCGCGCAAGTTCTTGGCCCTGTGGCGGCAACGCTGGCCTACGGCGAAGGCTTGCAAGCCCACGCCCGCGCGGCTGAAATGAGGCTTAAATGAACCGCCCCTTGGCGCCAAGCGCAGAGGCTTTGGTGCAGCAGCGTATCCGTAGCGATGTGCAAGCCATGCACGCCTATGGCGTGCAAGACCCGCAGGGCATGGTCAAGCTCGACGCCATGGAAAACCCTTTCCGCCTCAGCGCTGAACTGCAAGCGGCGCTGGGCGCACGACTCGGTGCCGTGGCCTTGAACCGCTACCCCGGCGTGCGGGTGAACGACTTGCGCCAGGCGCTGGCGCAGTATGCGCAGATGCCTTCGGGCTACAACATTGTTTTGGGCAATGGCTCTGATGAGCTGATTTCCTTGATCAGTCTGGCCTGCGCGGTGCCGCGTGACGCGCGCACCGGGCAGAAGCCCGTGGTGCTGGCACCGGTGCCCGGCTTTGTCATGTACGCCATGAGCGCGCAGTTGCAGGGCATGGAGTTTGTCGGCGTGCCGCTGACGCCCGACTTCGCGCTGGACGTGCCCGCCATGCTCAGCGCCATTGCGCGCACCCAGCCTGCCGTGGTGTATTTGGCCTATCCCAACAACCCAACGGCCAATTTGTGGAACGAGGCCGACATGGCACAGGTCGTGGCCGCAGCGGGAGCGTGTGGCAGCCTGGTGGTGCTCGACGAGGCCTACCAGCCCTTTGCCAGCCGCAGTTATTGGGACATTGTTCGGGCCCAGCCCGAGGCCCACAGCCATGTGCTGCTCATGCGCACCCTGAGCAAATTCGGCCTGGCCGGGATTCGTCTCGGGTATTTGATGGGCCCTGCGGCCCTGGTGGCGGAGCTGGACAAAGTGCGCCCGCCGTACAACATCAGCGTGCTCAACTGTGAATGCGCTTTGTTCGCGCTGGAACACGCCGACGCCTTCGCGCAGCAGGCCCAGGCCATTTGCGATGAGCGAGCCCGCTTGCTGCAGGCCTTGCGCACCATGCCCAGACTCACCGTGTGGGACAGCCAGGCCAATATGATTTTGGTGCGCGTGGCGAGCCCCGCCGGGGTGGACGCCGCTCAGCGGGTTTTTGAGGCACTGCGCCGCCACGGCGTGCTGATCAAGAACGTTTCTAAAATGCACCCCTTGTTGGCCGATTGCCTGCGCCTGACGGTGGGCACCGCCGACGAAAACACCCAGCTGCTTGCAGCATTAGAGGCCTCACTATGACCCAAACTGCTCTGACGGAAGTGCATCTGTCCCCTGCTGCGGCCCCGCGCGCCGCGCGCACCGCCGAAGTGGACCGCACCACAGCGGAGACGCGTATCCACGTCAAAGTCAATCTGGATGGCAGTGGCCAGTCGCGCTTGTCCACGGGTATCGGCTTTTTTGACCACATGCTCGACCAGATCGCGCGCCATGGCTTGATCGACCTGGAGATTGAAGCCGAGGGCGATCTCCACATCGACGGCCACCACACGGTAGAAGACGTCGGCATCACGCTGGGCCAGGCGGTGCACAAGGCTGTGGGTGACAAAAAAGGCATCCGCCGCTACGGCCACGCTTATGTGCCGCTGGACGAGGCCTTGTCGCGCGTGGTGATTGACCTGTCCGGTCGCCCCGGCTTGACCATGAGCATTCCTTTTACCAGCGGTGTGATTGGTGGCTTTGACACCCAGCTCACACACGAGTTTTTCCAAGGCTTTGTGAATCACGCCGGGGTCACGCTGCACATTGACAACCTCAAGGGTGACAACGCGCACCACCAGGCCGAGACCGTGTTCAAAGCCTTTGCCCGGGCGCTGCGCAGTGCACTGGAATACGACCCGCGCGCACTCGAGGCCATTCCCTCCACCAAGGGCTCGCTGTAGTCCTGCGCCGGGTGCTGTCATTTTGCCGCCCATTTGCCGTCCGCCATGAAAACTGTCGCGATTGTTGATTACGGCATGGGCAATTTGCGCTCGGTGACCCAAGCGGTCATGCATGCGGCAGAGCACGAGGGCGTGCAAGCGGTGTGGGCCCGCACGCCGCAAGAGGTGATGGATGCCGAGCGCGTCGTGCTGCCCGGCCAAGGCGCCATGCGCGACTGCATGCGCGAGCTGCACGACTCCGGTATGCTGCCCGCGGTGCTGCATGCGGCCGCCCACAAGCCCCTGATGGGCGTGTGTGTGGGCATGCAAATGCTGCTGGACCACAGCGAAGAGCAAGACACCACCTGCCTGGGCCTGATGCCCGGCAAGGTGGTCAAGTTCGATCTGCAGGGTCAACGACAAGCCGACGGCAGCCGCTTCAAAGTGCCGCAAATGGGCTGGAACCAGGTGTGGCGCAACAACCATGGTCAAGCCCCGCACCCCGTCTGGGGCGAGGTGCCCGACGGTAGCTACTTCTATTTCGTGCACAGTTATTACGCCAAACCGTCCGATGCGCGCCACAGCGTGGGCGAAACCGACTACGGTTCGCGTTTTTGCTCGGCGATTGCACGCGATAATATTTTCGCGACCCAGTTTCATCCGGAAAAGAGCGCCCAACAAGGCTTGGCGCTGTACCGCAACTTTCTGCGCTGGAACCCGTAAACTTTGTTTTCTTGGCTTTTCTTCTTTCACCACTGCTAAAGCACCATGCTGTTAATTCCCGCGATTGACCTCAAAGACGGCCACTGTGTTCGCCTGAAACAGGGCGATATGGACCAATCCACCACCTTTGGTGAAGACCCCGCAGTCATGGCGCGCAGCTGGGTGGACAAAGGGGCGCGGCGCGTGCACTTGGTGGATTTGAATGGCGCTTTTGCCGGCCACCCTAAGAACGAAGCCGCCATTCGCAAGATTTTGAAAGAAGTGGGCAGCGAGGTCGACGTGCAACTCGGCGGCGGCATCCGCGACCTGGACACCATTGAGCGCTATCTGGACGCTGGCCTGCGCTACGTGATCATTGGCACGGCTGCCGTCAAAAACCCCGGCTTTTTGCAAGACGCCTGCACCGCTTTCGGCGGCCACATCATCGTCGGCCTGGACGCGCGCGAGGGTAAGGTGGCCACCGATGGCTGGAGCAAACTCACCCGCCACGATGTGGTGGATCTGGGCAAAAAGTTCGAAGACTACGGCGTCGAATCCATTATTTACACCGATATCGGGCGCGATGGCATGCTCAGCGGCATCAACATTGAAGCCACGGTCAAACTGGCGCAGGCGCTCACCATTCCCGTGATCGCATCAGGCGGATTGAGCAACCTGGCGGATATTGAGGCCCTGTGTGCCGTCGAAGACGAGGGCGTGGAAGGCGTGATTTGCGGCCGTGCCATTTACACTGGCGACCTGGACTTTGCCGCCGGACAGGCCCGCGCCGACGAACTCAATGGCTGATGGCGGCGCGCTGTGCCGCAGCGAAACCCAGCACGGCCAGCCCGGTCAGCGTCTGACGCTGGCCAACGGCGATACCGCCTGGGTGGCCCTGCAAGGCGCGCACGTGGTGTCATGGCGTGCAGCCCAGCGTGAACGCCTTTACCTGAGCCCGCGCAACCAGTGGGATGGCCACACGGCCATTCGCGGCGGTGTGCCGGTGTGCTTTCCCCAGTTCAACCAACGCGGCAGCCTGCCCAAACATGGTTTCGCGCGCAATCTTGCGTGGGCTGCAGGTTCGTCGGCGGTGCAAGACGACAAGGTCTCCCAAGACTTGGTGCTGGCATCCAGCCCTGAAACCCACGCCCTGTGGCCCCAGAAGTTCGAGGCTACCTTGCGGGTCACCTTAGGTCCCGGCGAGTTGACGGTGACTTTGCAGGTGCACAACACCGATGACAAGCCCTTGGAGTTCTCCGGCGCCCTGCACACCTACCTGGCGGTGGACCAGATTGCACAAGTGCGTTTGACCGGCTTGCAAGGCCAAGCAGAGTGGGACGCACTGCGCGACCACCACGGCAGTGCCGCGACCGAATTGCAATTTGACGGCGAATTCGACCGCGTGTACGCGGCCGCGCCAGCACCTTTGCATTTGCACGATGGCGCGAACGAGCTGGCCATCCGCCAGAGTGCGAGCTGGGCCCAGAGCGTGGTGTGGAACCCCGGGCGCGAAAAATGTGCCGCCATGGCCGATTTGCCCGGCGACGGCTATGTGCACTTTGTCTGTGTCGAAGCTGCGCAAGTGATGTCGCCCATCACCGTGCCCGCTGCCGGGAACTGGCAAGGATGGCAGCAATTGAGCGTGGTGGGCGACTAACGATGTTGGCCAAACGCATCATTCCGTGCCTGGACGTGACCGGTGGCCGCGTGGTCAAGGGCGTGAATTTTGTGGAGCTGCGCGACGCCGGGGACCCGGTGGCAATCGCCGCCCGGTACAACGACCAGGGCGCCGACGAGTTGACGTTTCTGGACATCACTGCCACCAGCGATGCGCGGGACGTGATTCTGCACATCATCGAGGCCGTGGCCTCGCAGGTTTTTATTCCCTTGACGGTGGGGGGCGGGGTGCGCACTGTGGACGATGTGCGCCGCATGCTCAACGCGGGTGCTGACAAGGTGAGTTTCAACTCGGCCGCCATTGCCAACCCCCAGGTGATTGAAGATGCCTCACACAAGTACGGCGCCCAGTGCATCGTGGTGGCGATTGACGCCAAGCGGCGCCAGGGCGAGGCGCTGGGCCTGCGCGGACCGGGCTGGGATGTGTTCAGCCACGGCGGACGCCAAAACACCGGTCTGGACGCGGTGGTCTGGGCGTCTGATATGGCGCGGCGCGGCGCGGGCGAAATTCTGCTCACCAGCATGGACCGTGACGGCACCAAATCCGGTTTCGATCTGGAACTGACCCGTGCAGTGGCTGACGCGGTGGCAGTCCCGGTGATCGCCTCGGGCGGCGTGGGCACCTTGGACCACCTGGCCGATGGCGTAAGCATCGGCGGTGCGGACGCGGTGCTCGCCGCCAGTATTTTTCACTACGGCGAATTCACCGTGGGCCAGGCCAAAGCGCGCATGGCCGCGCGCGGCATTCCGGTGCGATTGGACTGAGGATGACTTGGCTTGACGATATTCGCTGGGACGCGCAGGGCTTGGTACCTGCCATCGCGCAAGAGCAGGGCAGCAAAGATGTGCTGATGTTTGCCTGGATGAACCGCGAGGCCCTGCAAAAAACCGCCGAACTCGGCCGTGCCGTCTACTTCAGCCGCTCGCGCAACAAGCTGTGGTTCAAGGGCGAAGAGTCCGGCCACGTGCAGCTGGTGCATGACATCCGGGTCGATTGCGACGCGGATGTGGTGCTATTGACGGTCACCCAGCAAGGGCATACTCCGGGAATTGCCTGCCACACGGGGCGCCATAGCTGCTTTTTCAGTGTGCTGAAAGACGGCGTATGGCAGGCCGTGGACCCGGTCTTGAAAAATCCTGATTCCATCTACAAATAGCACCATGCCTTCCACTGATTTGTCCCAAGACGCCCTGGCGCGCCTGGCTGCCGTGATTGAGACCCGCAAAGCGGTCAACGGCGGCGACCCCGCGGCCAGTTACGTGGCGCGCCTCTTGCACCAAGGGCCGGACGCTTTTCTGAAGAAAATCGGTGAAGAAGCGACCGAAGTCGTGATGGCGGCCAAAGACGCCGACCACGGCGGCGATGCCACGAAAATTGTCAATGAAGTGGCCGATCTCTGGTTCCATTGTCTGATTGCGCTGGCCCATTACGATTTGACGCCTGGCCATGTAGTGGCCGAGTTGGAGCGACGGGCAGGTACCAGTGGCATCGAAGAAAAAGCCTTGCGCAAAGCGGTGTTGCGTGATGCCCAGGGCGGCTAGACCTTGTAATTGCTGAAACCGATCGATCCCCACCATGACGCCCCACGCCGCTGACCACGATCCCCATTGCCTGTTTTGCAAAATTGTCGCCAAGCAAATTCCCTCGCGCCCGGTGTATGAGGACGAGGAGTTTTATGCGTTTCACGATATCGCGCCCTGGGCGCCGGTGCACTTTTTGCTGATTCCCAAGGCGCATATTCCGTCCATGGCCCACATTACCGAGGACCATGCGGCTCTCATGGGGCGCATGATGGCCTTGGTGCCCAAATTGGCTTTGCAAGAAGGCTGTAACCCCTATCCCGAAGGCGGTTACCGCCTGGTGACCAACACCGGAGCCGAAGGCGGGCAGGAGGTGCGTCACCTGCATTTCCACATCATGGGCGGCTCACGCCCCTGGTTGCGCGGCTAAAGGGCTTATCCGCACAGGCGCTTTGGGCGGCGACTAGAATTCCACACCTCATTAGGAGAACATCATGGGTTTGTCTACCACGCATCTGATCATATTTTTGGTCATCATCGTTGTGATCTTCGGCACCAAGAAGCTGCGCAATATCGGCGCGGACCTGGGCGGTGCCGTCAAGGGCTTCAAGGACGGTATGAAAGACGGCGGTGAAAAGCCTGCCGAAGCTGCTGCGCCTGCGCAGCAAGTGGCCGCCAACACGGCCGCTGCCAAAGAGACCATCGACGTCGAAGCCAAAGCCAAGCACTAAGCACTTGGCATGCGGGCAGTGACGCTTCAGAGTAGGGTTTCTCGTGTTTGACATTGGCGTTACCAAGCTCGCGATTGTTGGCGGCATTGCACTCATCGTCATAGGCCCCGAAAAGCTTCCAGCGGTGGCCAAAACCCTGGGCACCTTGCTGGGTCGCGCCCGCCGCTACGTGGCTGATGTGAAAGAAGAGGTCAATCGCTCGATGGACCTCGAAGAGCTGCGCAAAATGCGCGACACGGTCGAGTCGGCAGCGCAGGCGGTGGAGTCGTCCATCCAGACCAGCGCCGACGAAGTGCAAAAAACCTGGTCGGCGGCCACTTACGCGGGGCAAGAGGCCGTATCGCTGCCCTATTACTCGGTGCACCAAATGCCTAAAAAGCGTTGGCGCGCCAAAATCAGTGCCACGCCGCAGTGGTACAAAGCCCGCTCCGGCACCCGAACCAAAGCGCTCTCCGGCGCAGCGCGCGTGGCGCGCTTTCGGCCCCCTAAAGTGACTCCATGACTGATTCAAGTTCCAAAGAAGACGAGCTCGCCGGGACGGAACAGCCCTTTATCCAACACCTGTTTGAGCTGCGCGACCGCTTGCTGTGGTCGATTTACGGCATCGCCGCCGTCTTCGCCGTGTTGGTGTTTTACCCCGGTCCCTCGCAGCTGTACGACCTGTTGGCCATGCCCTTGGTGCGTGCGCTGCCGGAAGGCTCCAAGATGATCGCAGTCGGCGTGGTTTCGCCCTTTTTGGTGCCAATCAAGGTGTCGGTGATGGCGGCCATTGCTCTGTCATTGCCGTGGATCCTTTACCAAATCTGGGCCTTCGTGGCGCCGGGCTTGTACAAGCATGAGAAGAAGCTGGTGTTGCCGCTGGTGGCCGCCAGTACCGTGTTGTTTTATGCGGGCGCGGCCTTTTGCTACTTTTTCGTCTTCGGTCAGGCCTTTCCAGCGATTCAAAAAATGGCGCCGGCGTCCGTCGCCGTCAGCCCGGATATCGAGGCCTACCTTGATTTCGTCATCACCATGTTCATCGCCTTTGGCGTGGCCTTTGAGGTGCCCATCGTGGTGGTGATATTGGCGCGGATGAACGTGGTAACCGTGGAGCAGCTCAAGGCCTTTCGCACCTATTTCATCGTCGCCGCTGCTGCGGCGGCGGGCTTGGTCACGCCGCCCGACCCGGTGTCCATGCTGGCGCTGCTGATTCCCATGTGTCTGCTGTACGAAGTCGGTATTTGGGCTGCCCAACTGTTCATTCGCCACACGCAGTCGCCCGACGCAGAGCCCGAAGCGGCGCAGCCCTGAGGCAAGCGCCGCGTTAGCGCTTGGATTGTTGCGGGCGGGGCCGCAACCCGGGCGTGATGGCAAGTTGCAATACGAGCTTTTTGCGTTGTACCGAAAATTGCGCGGACGTGCCGGGTTTGAGTGCCGCCACCTGCGCCAGCAACTGCGTCACGTCTTCGACCGGTGTGCCAGCAATGGCCACGATCACATCGCCTGGCACCACGCCAGCTTTGGCAGCGGGTCCACCCTGCAAAACGCCTGTAATGATCACGCCGCTGGGCGCAAGCACACCAAAGGTCTCCCGCAGTTCGGCGGACAGGTCGTTGGGCTCCACACCAATCCAGCCGCGCGTGACCTGGCCATCTTTCACAATGGCCTCCAGCACCTGTTTGGCCGTTGCCACCGGAATGGCAAAGCCGATGCCCAAGCTGCCGCCCGAGCGTGAGTAAATCGCGGTGTTGATGCCCAGCAGGTTTCCATGGACATCCACCAGCGCGCCGCCGGAGTTGCCCGGGTTGATCGCCGCATCAGTCTGGATGAAGTTCTCGAAGGTGTTGATGCCGAGTTGGTTGCGCCCCAGCGCGCTCACAATGCCAGCCGTCACCGTCTGGCCCACGCCAAAGGGGTTGCCAATGGCCAGCACCTGGTCACCGACCTGCAGCTTGTCCGAGTCACCCAGCACCATGACGGGAAGCCGGTCCAGCTCGATTTTCAGCACCGCCAGGTCGCTATCGGGGTCGGTGCCAATGACCTTGGCACGCGCGCGACGGTGGTCGTTCAAGATCACTTCAATCTGGTCCGCGCCGTCCACCACATGGTTGTTGGTCAGCACATAGCCGCTGGCGCTGACGATCACGCCGCTGCCCATGCCGGAGGCGCCGTCCGCTTCGCCGTCAGGGTCACCATTGAAAAAGCCAGGCCAGGGCTCGGGGAGTCGTGGCTGGTGCCTGCTCGCGTGGCTTACATTGATGCTGACCACGGCCGTGGACGCCTTTTGAGCGGCCAGGCGAAAACTGCCCGGCGGAACTTCAACACTTTGCGCTGCCGGAGCCTGCAGCAAGGCCAAGGTACTGACGCCACGGGGGGCCAACCACGCGGGTTTGAGCGTTGACACCACGAAATATGCGGCGAGCAACACCGTGGCGCTTTGCGAAAACAGGAGCCAAACACGCTTCATGAACGAACAATCCTTGCAGAGATACGCACGGGGTGCGCCACTGCCTGAAATTGTAGATCGCACACCGCTGCGGAGCACAATTCAGGGACACCTGCAAAGCGCGCCCCATAATCTGCACACGACCATGAAGCACTACACCGCCCTCTTAAGCACCTTGGACTCCATGCTGGAGCCGTCCCGCTTTAAAGATTACGGCCCCAATGGCCTGCAGGTCGAGGGCCGCCGACCGGTGCGTCATGTGGTCAGCGGAGTGACGGCCAGTTTGGCCCTGATTGAGGCGGCCATCGCCCACGAGGCTGATGCCATCCTGGTACACCACGGCCTGTTTTGGCGTGGCCACGCCGGGCCCGTGACTGGCTGGTTGCGCGATCGTCTGGCGCTGCTCTTGGCGAACGACATCCATTTGTTTGCGTATCACCTGCCACTCGACGCCCATGAACAGTGGGGCAACAATGCCCAGCTGGGCCTGCGTTTGGGCTTGGAGGCGAGCGAGCGCTTTGGCGAGCAGCAGCTGGGCTGGCTGGGGCAAGCCACTCACCGTGGCTTTGACCATGCGCGCGCGCTGGCCGCTCACGTGGAGTCGGTGTTGGGTCGCTCGGTGGTGCTGGTGGAGGGAAACGCCGACCCTGTCAGCAAGATTGCCTGGTGCACGGGTGGAGCGCAAGGCTATTTCGAGGCTGCGATTGCGGCTGGCGCAGACGTCTTTATTACCGGTGAAATTTCGGAGCCCCAGGCCCATTACGCGCGGGAATGCGGTGTGTCCTACATCGCCTGCGGCCACCACGCCAGCGAACGCTATGGCGTGCAGGCGGTGGGGCGCCAAGTTGCCTCCGAGCTGGGGCTGCGCCACACCTTTATCGATATTGACAATCCTGCCTGAAGGGCGTCTTCCAGACGCCAACACCCTCCCCATGACCGACTCTTTATCCGCTGCGCAGGACCTGCCCGTCGCCATCACCCTGGGTGACGCTGCAGGTATTGGCCCGGAAATCATTGCCAAGTCCTTTTTGTCGCAGTCACCCGACCTGCGAAATTGCTTTGTGGCAGGGGACGTTGCAGCAATGCGCGCCGCCGTCCGGTTGGCAACGCCGCCTGAAGGAATGGTCTGGCCCATCGTGCAAATCGAAGACGCCAGCGACGTGGCCTTGCTGCCGCCACGCTGTGTGCCGGTGCTGCAGGTCGGTGCGCCTCTGGGGGCGGTGGCCATCGGTCAGGTGAGTGCGGTGGCGGGCGAATTTGCGGGCCGGTGTGTGGACTGGGCTGCTCGGCAGGCGCTACAAGGCCGTATTGCCGCCGTGGTGACGGCGCCCTTGCACAAAGAAGCACTGCACGCGGCAGGCGCGCCTTACGACCGCTATCCAGGCCACACCGAGATGCTGCAAGCGATTGCTGCCGAGCACCTCCACAGGTCGGTGGACCAGCTACCGGTGCGCATGATGCTGGCCAACGACGAACTGCGCACGGTGCTGGTCAGCATCCATCTCTCGCTGCGCGAGGCGCTGCAGGCGGTAACTTTTGACAATGTGTTGCAGTCGCTGCTGATTACCCACTCCGCCTTGACGGCCGTGCTGGGACGCGCGCCGCGCATCGCGGTGGCCGGACTCAACCCCCACGCAGGAGAGGGCGGGCTCTTTGGCAGCGAAGAAATTCAGACCATTGCCCCGGCGATTGCCGCGGCTCGGACCCAAGGTTGCAATGTGAGCGGCCCCTGGGCGCCCGATACGGTGTTCATGCGTGCACGAGCCCGCACGGGAGTGGAGCCCGAGTTTGACGTGGTGCTGGCCATGTACCACGACCAGGGGCTGATTCCGGTGAAATACCTGGGTGTGGAGCAGGGCGTCAACGTCACACTGGGTCTGCCACTGGTGCGTACCAGCCCCGACCATGGCACGGCGTTTGACATTGCCGGGCAGGGCCGCGCCAACCCCGCCAGTCTGATTGCCGCTGTGCGGACGGCACACCAATTGGCTGGCTCGGCGGTCAGCTACAATCCAAGGCTTCCCAAGTAGTGATTTTTCCTGAGGATTCTCATGAGCGACACCCTCGTCGGCAGCAAGCCGAACGACCCCAGCAAGCGCACCTGGATCATTGCATCTTCCTGCGCTGGCCTCGCAGGCGCAGCCGCCACGGCAGTGCCTTTTGTCAGTTCTTTCAGCCCCTCCGAGCGTGCCAAAGCCGCCGGTGCGGCCGTGGAAGTCGATATTTCCGCGATCAAACCCGGTGAAAAAATCACCGTGGAGTGGCGCGGTAAGCCGGTGTGGGTGGTGCGTCGCACGCCTGAGCAAATCGCTGCCTTGCCCAGCTTGGATGGCGCTTTGGCCGATCCCCAGTCCAAGCGCAAACCCGATGAACTCACGCCGGCCTATGCCCGCAACGAGGGCCGTTCGATCAAGCCCGAGTTCTTTGTTGCCGTAGGCATTTGCACCCATTTGGGCTGCTCGCCGTCGGAAAAATTCCAAAGTGGTCCTCAGGCCTCGCTGCCGGACGACTGGAAGGGCGGTTTCCTGTGCCCTTGCCACGGCTCCACCTTTGACATGGCGGGTCGTGTGTTCAAGAACAAGCCCGCGCCCGATAACCTCGAAATTCCGCCGCATATGTACCTTTCCGACAGCCGTTTGGTGATCGGTGAAGACACCAAGGCCTGACCCCCGCCTCCGGAGCACACCATGGCTGAAATGAAAGAAATCTCCCCCAACGCGCCTGCGGGCGCCAAGCTGCTGAACTGGATTGACAACCGCTTTCCTCTGAGCCAGCTGTACAACGACCACTTGGGCCAGTACTACGCGCCCAAGAATTTCAATTTTTTCTACATCTTCGGCGGCCTGTCGATGCTGGTGCTGGTGATTCAGATCCTCACCGGTATTTTCCTGGTGATGCATTACAAGCCTGATGCCGCTTTGGCGTTTGGCTCGGTCGAATACATCATGCGCGACGTGCCATGGGGCTGGTTGATCCGCTACATGCACTCCACCGGCGCGTCTGCATTCTTCATCGTGGTGTACATGCACATGTTCCGCGGGCTGATTTACGGCAGCTATCGCAAGCCGCGTGAACTGGTGTGGCTGTTCGGTTGTGGCATTTTCTTGTGCCTCATGGCCGAAGCCTTCATGGGTTACCTCTTGCCTTGGGGCCAAATGAGCTACTGGGGTGCGCAGGTGATCGTGAACTTGTTTGCGGCTGTGCCTTTTGTGGGTCCTGACCTGGCTTTGCTGATCCGAGGCGACTACGTCGTGGGCGACGCCACCTTGAATCGCTTCTTCAGCTTCCACGTCATTGCTGTGCCGCTGGTGCTGCTGGGTCTGGTGGCTGCCCACATCATTGCCTTGCATGAAGTCGGCTCCAACAACCCCGACGGTGTGGAAATCAAAGCAACCAAGGGCGCGGATGGCCATCCACTGGACGGCATCCCGTTCCACCCCTACTACACGGTCCACGACATCTTTGCCGTGAGCATGTTCCTGATGGTGTTTACCGCCATCATTTTCTTCGCGCCTGAAGCGGGTGGCTACTTCCTCGAGTACAACAACTTCATTCCCGCCGACCCCTTGAAGACGCCGCTGCACATTGCGCCGGTGTGGTATTTCACGCCCTTCTACTCCATGCTGCGTGCCATCACCAGTGAGATGGTGTTGGTGCTGATTGCCTGTGTGGTGGGTGCTGCTGCGGTGAGCGTTTGGAAGATCAAGATGCCTGCGGTGTTCAAGATCGTTATCGTGGGCGCCGCTGCGGTGGTGACGGCCATGATGCTTTCCATCGACGCCAAATTCTGGGGCGTGGTGATCATGGGCGGTGCCGTCGTGATTCTGTTCTTCCTGCCCTGGCTGGACAACTGTGCGGTCAAGTCGATCCGCTACCGCCCAAGCTGGCACAAATATTTGTACGCTATTTTTGTGGTCAATTTCATTGTGCTGGCCTACCTGGGTGTGCAGCCGCCGTCTCCGATTGGCGAGCGTGTGTCCCAAGTCGGCACCTTGTTTTACTTCGGTTTCTTCTTGCTGATGCCGTGGTGGAGTGAGATGGGTGAAACCAAGACGGTTCCCCAGCGCGTCACCTTCACTGCCCATTGAGCTGGAGTTAGAAAAAATGAAAAAAATCGTACTCAGCTTGATCGCTGCCCTGGGCCTGATGGTGGGGGCGCAAGCCAACACCGGTGGAGTGGCCTGGGACAAAGCGCCCAATAACGTCAACGACATGGCGGCCCTGCAAAGCGGCGCCAAGACCTTTGTCAACTACTGCCTGAACTGCCACGCGGCGGCCTACATGCGTTTTAATCGCCTGAAGGACATTGGTCTGACCGACCAGCAGATCAAAGACAACCTCTTGTTCACCACCGAAAAAGTCGGTGAAACCATGAAGGTTGCGATCGATCCGCGCCAAGCCAAAGATTGGTTCGGTGGCAACCCTCCCGATCTGACCGTCATCGCACGTTCGCGTTCTGGATCGCAAGGCACCGGTGCCGACTATCTGTACACCTACTTGCGCACCTTCTACGTGGACGAGAGCAAAGCCACAGGTTGGAACAACATGGCTTTCCCCAATGTGGGCATGCCGCATGTGCTGTGGGAACTTCAGGGCAAACGTGCGCCGATTTACGCTTTGGAAGAAGTCCATGGCCACGAGACCGAAGTCTTCAAAGGCTGGCAACAGCTCACGCCGGGTAAATTGACACCCCTGCAATACGACCAAGCCATTGGCGATTTGGTGGGTTACCTGCAATGGATGTCAGAGCCGGCACAGGGCAAGCGCGTGCGCGTCGGTGTGTGGGTTCTGCTGTTTTTGCTGGTCATGACGATCTTCACTTGGCGCTTGAACGCGTCGTACTGGAAAGACATCAAGTAAGTCGGCCACCAAGCCTTGGTGATGCGTTCCATGGAGCGTGTTGCCAGTTACAGAGTGGGCCCGCCATGCGCAGCCCACTCTTTTATTTTTTAGGAGTCCCCCGCCATGATGGTGCTGTATTCAGGAACAACCTGCCCCTTTTCCCACCGCTGCCGCTTTGTGCTGTTTGAAAAAGGCATGGACTTCGAAATCCGTG
>CANBQX010000015.1 GCA_947371775.1 Comamonadaceae bacterium | reverse complement strand
CGGATCTCGCCGATCATGATCACATCCGGGTCCTGGCGCAGGATGGCACGCAAGGCTTTGGCAAAGCTCAGGTCGATCTTGGCGTTCACCTGGGTTTGGCCCACGCCCGGCAATTCGTACTCAATCGGGTCTTCCACCGTCATGATGTTGCTGCCGCTGGTGTCCAAGCGTTGCAGGCCCGCATACAGCGTGGTGGTCTTGCCCGAGCCGGTGGGGCCGGTCACCAAAATAATGCCATGGGGTTGTACCAGCAGGTGCGCAAAGCGCGCCAGCACATCGCCTTGCATGCCGACCGATTCCAGGCTGAGCTTGCTCTCGCTTTTGTCCAAGAGACGCAGCACTGCGCGCTCGCCATGGGCGCTGGGCAGGGTGCTCACCCGCACGTCCACCGCCCGTGTGCCAATGCGCAGCGAAATGCGCCCGTCCTGCGGCAAACGTCGTTCGGCAATGTCGAGCTCGGCCATGATTTTCAAACGCGAAATCAGCGCTGCGTGCAGGGCGCGGTTGGGTTGCACCACCTCGCGCAAATTGCCATCCACCCGAAAGCGCACCACCGAATGGCGCTCATAGGGCTCGATATGAATGTCGCTGGCGCCGTCGCGTGCGGCTTGCGTGAGCAGGGCATTGAGCATGCGGATGATGGGCGCGTCGTCCGAGGTCTCCAGCAGGTCTTCAATCGCCGGCAGCTCTTGCATCATGCGGCTGAGGTCGGCGTCGCTCTCTACTTCGCTGACCACCGCTGCCGCACTGGACTCGCCCTGCGCATAGGCCGCACTGATGCGCTGGGCCAGGGCCGCCGCGCCATGGCTTTGCACCTGTTGCACGGCGTACTTGCGCAGCGTCTCGCCGATGCCTGCGGGCAAGGACGCACTCTGCACATGCAAGGTCAGGCCGTGGGCGTCCTCTTCGAGCAGCACCTGCTGGCTGCGGGCAAAAGCGTAGGGCAGCGGATAGCGCATATCAGGGCGTGGTCTTTTTGCCTTGCAGCACGGGTGCGATTTCCGGCAAGGTAGCGGCGCCATTGACGGGCACTTTGGCGTCAGGCACGGGCTGAGAATCTTTCATGCCCGAGCGCATTTGCTCGTAGCGGTCCAGCGACAGGCGCTCGGTCGCGGCGCTGTCACGCACCACCACCGGTCGCAGAAATACCATGAGGTTGGTCTTCTTGCGGCCACGGTTCTCACTCTTAAACAGGTTGCCGAAAAAGGGCACCTCATTCAGGCCGGGCACCTTGCTGCCGCTGTCCGTGTATTCGTCTTGCAGCAAACCGCCCAGCACGACGATAGAGCCATCGTCGACCAGCACATTGGATTCAATCGTGCGCTTGTTGGTGGTCGGGCCGTTGGGCGACGCCACCGTGGTGGCCTGGACGCTGGAGACTTCTTGGTAAATCGTCAGCTTGACGGTTCCGTTCTCGCTGATTTGCGGCTTCACTTTGAGGGTCAAGCCCACGTCTTTGCGCTCAATCGTCTGGAACGGATTGACCGAGCCGGTGCCACCGCTGGCGTTGGTGAACTGACCGGTGACAAAAGGCACGTTTTGGCCGATCACGATCTTGGCTTCTTCATTGTCCAAGGTCAGCAAATTGGGTGTGGACAAGACATTGCCCGCCCCGCTGGACTCCAAGAACCGGGCCAGAAAGCCCAGCACATAAACACCGTTGGTTTGCTGCGCCATACCGATATTCAAGCCCGTCGCGGGCAGCACCGTGCCGCCGCCGGTGGCCAGACTCAGAATATTGCTGCCGCCGGTGCCAAAGTTGGTGCCCAGCAGTCCAATCGTGCTATCGCCTTTGTTGCCCAAAGCGCCTTGCCATTGCACGCCAAACTCGGCAGCGCGGTCGGCACTGACTTCGGCAATCAGGCTCTCCACATAGACCTGCGCGCGGCGTGTGTCCAGGCGTTCAATCACCTCGCGCAACTGCCGGTACTGCGGCTCCGGCGCGGTGATGATGAGTGCGTTGGTGGCGGTGTCTGCTTGCACCTGCCCACCCGTGGTGGTGGCCGACGACGCGCCAGCGGCACTGGATGCGCCCCCTTGTGTTGCGCCCGGCGCCAGGCTGGTGGTGGTGCTGGCAGGGCTACTGGACACGTTGCCGCTCAGGGCTGCGCGCAAGGTGGCGGCCAGCTTGGTGGCGTCCGCGTTTTTCAGGTACACCACATGCAGGTTGCCGAGTTCGCCGTTGCTCTTGCTCGAAGGTTGGTCGAGCTTCTCGACCAGCGACTTCACCAGCGCGACGCGGGCCGGGTTGGCCGCGCGCACGATCAGCGTGTTGCTGCGCGACTCGGCAATGACCGTGGTTTTGAAACCCGTGTCGGCGGTGGCGCCTGGCGCTGCTGCGCCGGTGGCACTGGCGTCCAGCAGCTTCATCACCAGCGGTGCCAAATCCACCGCAATCGCGTTTTTGAGTTCAAGTACCTCGACCTCGGTCGCATTGGACACGTCCATGGCCGCAATGATGCGGGCAATGCGGCGCAGGTTGTCGGCGTAGTCGGTGATCACCAGCGAGTTGTTGCCTGGGTTGGCATTGATGGTGTTGTTGGGGCTGATCAAGGGGCGCAGAACCGCCACCAGGTTGTTGGCCGATTCAAAGTTGAGGCGGAAAATCTGTGTCACCACCTGCGCGCCACTGGCGCCTTTGGGGGCGCTGTCATTGGTCTCTACCGCGCTGCTTTGCAGTTTGGCGTCGCCTTCCGGCACCACCTTGAACAGTCCGGCCGACTCCACCATGGTGAAGCCTTGCAGGCGCAGGCTGGTCAAAAACTGCGCCATCGCCGTGCTGCGGTTGACCGGCTTTTCGGTCACCAAGGTCAGCTTGCCTTTGACTCTGGGGTCCACCACCACGTTCATTCCATACAGCAGGCCGATGGTGCGGGCCACCGACTCAATCTCTGCGTCGTTGAAGTTCAGGGTGATGGGTTCGCCCGGTTTGCTGGCGGTGCCGGGCGTTGCAGCGGCAGTGGCGTTTTGCGCCATCGTCGCAGGCGTGGTCAAGGCAAGCGCGGTCAGCCATGCAAGCATCAGCAGCAGGCTCCGCGGCACACGGGGTTTGGCGGTCAAGGGTGAAGTACGCATTGGTGTCATAAAAATTCAACCCACTTTGATGATGGAGCGCGCGCCATCGCGTCGTCCGACAATGTTCAAGAGATTGGCCAGGGCATCGAGCGATTCAGGGCCGGTAGTCGCCATGCCCTCAAAGCGCAGTCGTCCTTCGGTCCATTGGCCGCTGCCACTGAGCTGCAAGGGGCCCTGCGTGGTGCTCAAGCGCAAGCGCGGCACCTCACCGCCTTGCACCACAAAACGGTAACTGCCCATGGGCCGCAGCGTGGACAGGCGCGAGGCCATGTCCTGGGCATCGAGTTGCAGCTGCCCTTGCAGCGCAAGCCGTCCCAAGCTCCACTGCGCCGTCAGCGCCTGGCTTGAGACTGTCAGCAGCCCTTCGGCGCGGATGGTGTTCCAGGGGGTTCCCAGACCCGCCAAGAGCTGTGCGGGCCATTGGGATTGCACGTCGTTCATGCGCAGCTGCAGACCGCCCCAGCGGGGTTGCAGCTCCAAGGTCCAGGCCTGCGCCATGCAGCAGTCGGCCAGTACCGACACTTGCAGCTGTCCCCAGCCGGGTTGCAGCTGCCAACGGGCGCGCCCTGGCAAGGTACTTTTGTCATTGCTCCCCGGGCCGCCACTGAGCGTCACTTGGCCCGATCCATCCCACACCGTGCCGCGCGCGCCTTCCAAGAGCACATGGCCGCCCGTGGCGGCCTCGAGCGGGCGCGCAAGCCACCGGGCCGGGGCAAACAAGGCGAGTGCCAGCAATGCGCCCAGCAGGCCTCCCCACAGCGCCCAAGCCCAGGGTGTGTGCGAGGAAGGAGGTGGTGCCAAGCGCTTCATGGTGTGGTGTCCATCAAGGCGCAGATGCGCTCGCCAACTGCAACACCACGCGCCCGCTCCAGCGTCCCTGGCTTTGGGTCAGGTGTATTTCCAGCGGGCGGGCGTGGGCGTTGAGCCGCACTTGTGTCAGCCACTGCGCCAGTGCTTCGGCACCGCTTGCGTCCAAGGTGACGGTGGCACGCTCGCCGCTGATCGCCATGCGTGCCGTCGTGCCCAATGTGGGCAAGGCGGCGTCTAACAAGGTTTTGCTGTCACCAGCGGCCACCTTGGGCTGGGACTGCAGCGCTGTGGCATGGGCTTGCAACTGCAGCATGGTCTGCAGGTGCGCTTGCAGTGCCGGGCCCTGGGTTGGGGCGTCGCGCAAAGTGCGCAGTGCCGGGCTAATGGCGACCCACCACAGCAGCGCGAGCGTCACCAGGGCAGCACCCGCACGCATCAAGGCTTTTTCGCGCGCGCTGCTGTGTGCCCAGTGCTGGCGCAGCGCGGTTTGAAACGATGTGGTGGGTGCGCTCATTAAGGGCCCTTTACAACGATGTCCGAGCCGGTGGCCTTCAAGCCCATCCCTTGGGTCCTGAGAGCACC
The DNA here is from genome assembly GCA_947371775.1 of Comamonadaceae bacterium. GTDB lineage: Bacteria > Pseudomonadota > Gammaproteobacteria > Burkholderiales > Burkholderiaceae_C > Allorhodoferax. The sequence goes on along the minus strand of CANBQX010000015.1, from coordinate 18,604 downwards.
CGTGGCTTGGGCCAGCATGGCGGCTGGCAGGTTCAGGCCGTGCAGCTGCAATTCGCCGTTCGCATAGTCGATAGCCGTCGGTGCTGGCGCGTCGGGCGCGGCGCGGGACCAGGCAGCGAGCAGGGTTTCAAAATCGCGCGGGCCTAAGGCACCTGTGGTCTGTTGCAAATCACGCACTGCGCGCTCCATTTGCACAGGCGCGTCCACGACCACCTGGGTCGCAGGAAAGGTCGTGGTCAGCACGGCGTCAATCGCCTTGCGCTGGGCTGTCAGCTCGGCGCGCTCTACCGCAGCGCGCACATTCAGGCCCACGATGTTGACGGCCAGCAAGGCCAGCAGACTCCAACGCAAGGCACGCCAGCGGGGTGCGTGCAGCAGGCTCTGCCAGACACTGCCCAGGCGTTTGAGGCTGCGGCTGCGCTGTGTACTGGCCAGGTCGAGCTGCGCCAAGTCCCAGTCAGTTTGGCACGCAGCCAGGGCGCGCTCAGCCCGGCTTTGCAGGGTCACGCTGCGGCCAAAAAGTTGCTCTGCCAAAGCGGCCACCGCGGGCTCGGCGTGGATCGGGTGGTCTTGGGGCGCATTCAACAATGTCACGGTGCTGGGGAGCATGGGCCAGGCATGCACACCGCTGCCATGGGCGTGCAGCAGCAGGGGCTGGCCCGCGTTCTCGATGGCATACAGCGCGCCCTTGTCGGCAGAGGTGAGCGGCACGAGCTCGGGCACGATGCGCGCGACGGTCATACCGGCGGCCTCCAATGCCTGGACGCCATCACGCAGCCACGCCTTGTCACACACCGCCACCCAGGCGGTGGCAGATGTGGCAGCGCCCGGGGCCAATGCAAAGTGCAGCACGGCGGATTCGTCCAGCAGCTGGTCTTCTAGTAAACCTTCTAGAACCGCACGCATCCTGGCGCTGCCAACACCCTTGGGCAACTGCACCGGGTGCCAAGAGAGCTGTGCGGCGCCTACCAGCAGAACCACTTCATTGATGCGCCCCAGGGCCGAAGTGCCGCCCCCGTTGGTGCCGGGCAGCAAGGCCAGCGCAGCGCTGGACGCAGTGCCCATGCGCACGCCGTCCGGACTCAGGACGTAATCCACCGCCGTGCCGGCTTGCAAGCCCGTGCGAGGAAGGGTGATGAGGAGCGTGGCCATGGTTCAAAAATCTGTGGGCATTGTAGGGGTGGGGGTGCCTTGCTCAGCGCGGGCTATCAGGGGCAACGGACGTTTGCGCCACAGGGCTTTGACGCGCGTTCCATCGCGCTGCACCACCGAATATTCCTGCACCGTTTTGCCTTCGATTTGCAGCGCACCTTGCAGCGCAAAAAAGCGCGTGCTCAAGCCCATCAGCTGCGCGTCCATGACCAGCAAGGGCAGCCGCGCCGAATTCTTGACCTCGTCCAGGTTTTCCCATGGCTTGAGGCGGCGCACTTGGAGCAAGCGCTGTGCATCCGAAGGCGTTATCCCGTCCAAGCAGGCGGCCAGCACCGTGGCCGACGCCGTGTTGAGGTTGACCGGCGTGCGCTCGGGCAGCACTGCAATGTGGGGACTGAGCCGAGCCAGGGTGCTGGCGTCCAGCCCCAGCCAGGCGAGTTGCTCGGGGTCCTGCGGCCACAGTGGTCCATCGGCAGTGGCGGACTGATTTGCCACCTGGCCTGTACCGCTAGCGCGCTGCGCCCGCGTGAGCTGCGCGACCAACGTGTCCAGTTGGCTGCGCTGCAAGCCCAATTGAGAAAACAAGCGCTCCCACATGTGCAGCGCGGGTGGGTGCACTTTGCCGTCGTCTTGCACCAGATTGCGCACATTGAGCCGCGCTTGCAGGTCGATGATGTGCCCGGACAAAAACGCGTTGGTGCTGGCGTCTGCCGCCAGGGTGTCGCTGCGGTCTGCCGCCAAGAAGGTCGACAAGCGCGCCTGCTCCAGCGGAATCGCCCAAGGCTCGCCCAGGTGGTCGCTGCCGCCCTTGCGACCATCTTCCGACAAGATCAGGCGCGCCCAGTCCAGCGCCCCATTGAGCACCCAGGTCGATTGGGCGCGGGCGCGTTCAGCGGATTCCACCTCCACCGTGCGCCACTGCTGCCACAGCGCCGCCGATGCCAAAGTGGCCACCAGCACCACCGTGAGCATGGCCAGCAGAATGGCGGCGCCGCGTTGGTGCACGGGGCCACTGGCTAAGCGCTTTGTCATTGCGATCCCCCCAGCGCGGGGCTGGACCAGTCGCGGGTCAGCACGCCGCTCACGGCTTGCCCCGCCGGCAAGGTCAAGCGCAAGCGCACTCCGTCGGGCAGAGCAGAAGCAGTCGCTGCGCCTGCTACAGCACCGCTGGCCTCGGCGGTGCCTGTCGAACTGCCACCTATGCTGCTGGAGGCTGCCGCCGCAGGCGAAGGAACAGGAGCAGGTGCCACTGCACCGGTGTCTGCGGACGACAAGGGATTGGTCCACGCGCCACCCCGGTAAAAAAATAGCTGCCAGCTCTGCAGGGGCGCAATGCGCACTTCCAAACGCCGGTCTTCATCGCTCGGGTTCTGGCCCCAGCGCGCAGCCTGGCTCCAGGCGGCCTGCAGTTCGGCGCGCGTGGTCAGGGGTGGCGACTGCCAGCGCAGCCAGTAGGCGCTGCTGCCAACCAGCCGCTGCGACCAGGCCACCACGTGCAAGCCCTGGGTGCCAGACTGGCTGTCGCGGCGCAGCAAGCGCAGGGCGCGTCCGTCCCAGTCAATGCTGGGTGTGTTGGGCTGCAGGGCCAGCGCGTCCAAGTCAGCACCCCATTGCGCAAGCCCGGTTTGCAGGGTGAGTACGTCGTCGGCGTGCGCGGTCAGGCGGGCGTTGGCACCGACCATGCCATCCAAGCCGCGCCAGGACAATGCGGCCATCAGCGCCATCAGCGCCAGGGCCACCAGCAGCTCCACCAAGGTAAAGCCGCATTGGCTCAGCGCACGGTTTTTGCGGCGGTTAAGGGCCATCAGTTGCGCCCCACGATGGTTGAGACGCGCAGCACCGGCGCATCGGCATTGCGCACCAGCGCATCCACCCGCACGAAGTTGGGGTTGGGCGTGGGCTGCACATTGAGCACCAGGGTGAATGCTTGACCGGCTTGCAGGCATTCGCGGCTGCTCTCGCCCACGCCGGGCATTTGGCGGCTCAGGCGCAGTTGGTGCAGTGCGTTTTCTGCACACAGCTGGCCCAGCAGCACATCGCTTTGGCGCTGGGCATGCAGCGTGAGCGCACCAGTTGCCCGCAAGCCCGCCAGCAGCGACACGCCCACGATGGCCAGTGCCACCAGCACTTCGATCAGCGTAAAGCCGTGGTTGCGGAGTGACCGGACTGACCGGAGTGTCTGGCGTGTCATGGCGAGGGCGCGCCCGCTACGGCATCGACGGGCACCAGGGCAAAAGGGCGCAGACCGTCGCTGGCGAGTTGCAGACGCACAGTGGTTTGGCTGCGCGAGGTCAGCACAATGGCTTGGGGGTCTATCAGGGGATCGGGGCCGAGCGTCACGGTGGGCGTCGAGCTGGCACCACTTGCGCCGGGCTGCAGCACAGCGCTCACGGTGGTGTCTTTGCTGAGCCAGCTCTGGGGAGGCAGGGGTGGGTTCATGCCGTCGAGCACAAAGCCGCCCGGCACGGCATGCCAGACCACGGGGGTGCCCAGCATGCGCGACTGCGCGCGTCCCGATTCCAGCATGGCAGCCAAGCGCTGTGCATCGCGCTCCAGGTTGGACCCCGTGTTGTCCCGCAGGGTCAAGGCCACACCGGCAGAGGCGATGGCGATGATGGCCACCACCACCAGCAGCTCCAGCAGGGTAAAGCCGTGGCTGCGGCGTGCGGCGCAGTGGGTGCGGCGGCCCTTAGGGCTGCCAGCTGCCAATGTCGGCATTTTTGCCCTCGCCGCCGGTCTGGCCATCGGCGCCCAGTGACATCACGTCGACCTCGCCTTTGACGCCGGGGTTCAGGTACACATAAGGGTTGCCCCACGGGTCTTTGGGCAATTGGTCCAGGTTCTTTTTCCAGTTCGGGGGCACGGGCTCCGCCGTGGGCTTTGTCACTAGCGCGGCCAGACCCTGCTCGGTGCTGGGGTAACGGCTGTTGTCGAGCCGGTAGAGCTTGAGCGCCTGCATCAAATTGCTCACATCGGTTTTGGCCGCCGTGACCTTGGCGTCATCTGCCCGGTCCAGCACATTGGGCACGATAAGCGCGGCCAGCACGCCGATGATGAGCAAGACCACCATCAGCTCAATGAGGGTGAAGCCGCGTTGGAGGGGGGAGGGGCGAAGGTGTTTGGGCGACATACGCTGCGGGGGTGAATACGGGTTTTTCATTCTGCCTGATCAGAGTGGCAGTATCCAGGCAGAAAAAAGGGCACCGAAGTGCCCTTTTTTTTGATTGGCGTGGAACTTTATTGGAAAGTAATTCCGCCTTTGACTGCCAATGTGGTGGGGTAACCACCGTATTGATCAACCACTGTTGAATTGGCACCAGTGGTAAGGCCTCCCTGGCTCACGGCAGCGCCGCCACTGTTGGCCTGGAAATCCACTTGGGATATTGGAGAAACAGCGAAAGCACCGGCCGAGGTAGAAATACCAGTTCCACAATCTTGCGTCACGGTAAAGGTGCTCAGGGTAGCTGTGTAAGCTGTGTCTGCCTGGGCTGTCAGTGGCAACACCTTGAGCAACTTGATGTTGCAGGCGGCATTGTTGACTGAATAGTACTTGCCTAAGGTAAGCATGACGCCAATATTGTGGTTTGCATTGCTGAAGAATTCAGGATTGGAACCAAGGGTAAAGGCAATCGTGGTTTGATTGGTGACTGTCACACCAGCGGTGTCTGCGCTCGTGCTGATGTCCGTTACGCCAGGCGCCTGAACAAAGATCCCTGAGTATTGACCGCTTGTTGCCGAAGGCACGCTGTAGTAAGAGTAGTACCGGCTGTTTGCCGCGGTGACCGAGGGGGTGATGTCGGCTCCGCCGCCGCAGGACGCCGGTGCTCCGCAATTCCAGTTGTCAAGGTTGCTGCCACCGTAACCACCAAACTTGCCTGCTTCGATGGTTCGCGCGTTCGCTGCAAATCCCGTGGAGAAGTTGAGCACTGCCGGAGCACTGGTGATAGTGATCGTTATTGCGGAGGAAGTCTTGGCCGAATAAGTGGAATCCGCTGCTTTGGTGGCAGTCACTGTGCAGGTACCTGCAGACGATGCTGCTGTGAGAGTCGTACCGCTAACCGTGCAACTTCCCGAAGCAACCGCATAGGTCACCGCGCCAGTGCCACTGCCGCCCGATACGCTGAGAGTGGTCGTAGCGCTGGTAGCCAAGCTGGTGGATGCTGCCGCTGCCGTCAGCGTCGCTTGCGCAGTCAACTGAGGCGTAGAGGCGCTGCCCCCACCGCAAGCTGTCAGCAGCGACGCTGTCGCCAGCGCACAGGCTGACAGGGTGATGAAATTTCTAAGTTGGAACACGGCAAGGCCTCCTAGGGTTTTGATGAAATGGGCAACAAAAGCACCTTATGAAAGCGCTTTCAAATAATGGTAAAACCATTTATGCGTTTGCTCAAGGGCATGCGCTAGGGGATTACCCTAAATTTTGATCGGTGTTTTCCCTAGGCCGGTCAGGGGCTCTGAGGGCCTCAGTTGGTGGTGAAGTAAATCTGGTCGATTTGCGCGCTGAAGTTGGGTGTTCCGCCGACCGCTTCGATGCTGAAGGGGATAGACACCAAGCCCTGGGCGGCGGCACCAAATTCACTCAAGGGCACCACGATTTCCTGCCAGTCTGTCGAACCACTGAGCTTGCCCGCAAGCGCAATCCAACCGACCGGCCCGGTGCCTGCGAGCCGCACCCGCACCCATTGCGCGGCGCTACTGGTTTTGATCATGAAGTGCAAATGCTGATAGGCGCTCAGATCGCGCTCCGCCCCGACAAACTGCCAACCACTGCCGTCGGTGCTGAGCGTGCAGTTCAGGCTATTGGCACCCTCAAAGGCGCTGGTAGTGGTGGCCTGCACCACGCCTTGGTTGTAGCTTTGTGGCACGGTCAGGCTTGCCCAGGTTCCTGCATAACTGTGGTCCGCATAAACGCCCAGCGTGGCGGGCGCGGGGTCAGTGGTGCCGGGCGAGGTCGTGCCCGAGGACGTAGGAAATGCGGCCGATGCTTCGCTGGGGTATGCACCCACAGTGCCGGAGGCGCTCCAGGGCATGGACAGGTTGGAGTCGAAGTCATTGCCATTGACGACCAGACTCAGACTGGGGCCGCTGAGCTTGGTGAGTTCCAGCCGAACCGACTCATTGGACAAGGTGATTGCCGGCACGCTGACAAAGTTAAAGCGCGTGGCGTGGTTGCCGCTGGCCGATGTGGCGGGATTGGCGGTGGTTTCGCCCAACAGGGTTTCCGCGCCCGCGCTTGTTCTGCGGTAAATGCGGGCCCGCACCGGGGTGGATCCTGCGCTGGACAGCGTCCAGACCGACGCAGACCAGGCACCGGCGTCCAAACTGCCGCTCAAGAAGGGCGTGTACCACGACAGCGAACTATCTGCCAGGGTCACCACAGGTTGTGCGCCGGTGCCAGTGCCCGCTGCTGCATTGAGGTGCGGGTTTTGGCTCAGATGCCAGACCGAGGGCAGGCCGGACGCCGTGCCTTTCGCAGGCCAGTTGCGGGTGTAGTGGCGCACGTAATCGATCACATAGGTTTGGGGGAGCACCGTGGTGCCGTCGGGCCAGCCGCCCCAGTTCCCGCCTACGGCCAGATTGAGCAGCATGAAGTACGGCCTGTGAAACGCTTCCATGTCTGCAGTGATGAGCTTGGTGCCATAGGTCACACCGTCAATTGACCAGCTAAAGCTTTGCGGAGTCCAGTCCACACGGTAGATGTGAAAGTCGTCGGAGAGCTTGGCCGCATTGCGATAGGCAAAGCTGGGCATGGGGTTGATGTTTTGGGCGTTCAGGTAGTGCAAGGTGCCGTGCGTGGTGTAGTCCCCCGAGCCATCTGCTAAGCCACCAATCATTTCCATGGCATCGATCTCGCCGCAGCTGGGCCAGTCGGTGTTGCCACCGTAAAGGTGAAAAGAGTTGCAGCTGTTGCCGAGCAACCAAAACGCGGGCCACAGACCTTGGCTACCCGGCAGCTTGGCGCGCATTTCGAAGCGGCCGTAGGTGAACGACTTTTTGCCCGACGATTGAATACGCGACGACGTGTAGGGCGCACCCCCGACATTTTCGCGCCGGGCGGTGATGGTGAGATAGCCGCCACTGACGACGGCGTTGTTGGGCTGGTAGTACTGAGACTCGTTGTTGCCCCAGCCTCCCGCGCCTATGTCATGCGTCCAGATCGCGTTGTCCAAGGCGTTGCCATTGAACTCGTCGCTCCAGTCCAGCACCCAGTCACTGGCGGGTGGTGTGGTGGTAGGGGGAGGGGCTGCATCGGAGCCTGCCCCGCCGCCGCAGGCCGTTGCCAACAAGGCGCAGCACACCGCCATGCTCCACACCGTGGATTGCAAAAGACGCATGGATAGCTTTCAGAAGGTGCGATCCACTGCGGCACTGGTGCGCAGGTCGGCCAGAAAAAAAAGAATTCGCTTGCCGGGTTTACTGCGTTTGCCCAAGAGCGCCGGGTGCCACTTGCAGCGTTTTGCCGTCGCTAAAGTGCACTTCCAATGGTGTTTTGCCCGCGTTGTAGGCAAGGTAGGTCTTACGACCATCGGCGCGCTTGAAGACGCTGTACAGGGTGGTGTCTGCGGTCACGTCAAAGTCAGGAGTGCCCATTTTTTGCAAGCTCACCAGCCAGTGCAAGGCGTGGCTGCGGGTGTCGCCGAGCTCGAAAGAGCCCCAGCGATCCCAACTCGCCAGGCCTGCGTCGGCGTCGGCCAGGCCCAGGTACTTGGCAAAAAGGTCTTGCCAAATGTCGACGGGCTTGGCGGTCTTGCCGCGCGACGAAAACACATCGGTCTCGGGCTTGAGGGTGGCCACGCTGCGTTTGACAAACGCAGGGTCTGTGGCCAGGTAGGTGGATGCTGTGGTGATGGGCAACAGGTTGATGCCTTTGATTTGCCGGGGCTCGTCAATCCACCAGGTGTTGTGCGCGTATTTGCCGCCGAACAACATGCTGGTTTCCACGTTTTGGTATTCGGGTGGGAATACGAGGTGATGGATGTCAAACCAATAGTGGTTAATGGCGTCGATCTCGTTGGTGTAAAGGTACACGCCCAGATCGCGCAGTGCGGTGTCGCCGTTGACTTGCGCCCACAGAATCAGCCCCGCCCAGGCGTTGATGGCCTCCGACGAGGACTCCTGGTTGTTGCCAAACGGCCCCAGGCCTATGCCCGAAGCCCAGGAGTGGCCCTCGTAATGGTCAAAGTTGCGCACAAAGGGGAAGTCGGCACCACCGCGTTTGGACGTGGCAATGTCGGCCACCAGCAGGTCTACCATGCCGCCCCATTGCGCCTTGGAGGCCCACGCCGGGTCGCGCAACGCGATCTCGGCCATCGCACGAATCCAGTAGCCGTAATGAAAGTGGTGGTCGTTCATCTGCTCGACGCTGAAATACTCCTCGGGGTAGCCCGCCACCGTGCCCATGGCTTTGTCGTAGTGGAAGTAGGTTTTGGCGTTGTCACCCGAGAACCACTGTTCTACGCGGCCTTTGAGCAATTTGAGTAGCTGGTCGCGGCCTTCCATGTCGCCTTGCTGTTCCACCACGTCCATCAGCTTGGTAATGCGCTGGAGACCTTTGCCCTGCCAATAAGGGCCGGTGCCAATTTCAAGCATCATGCGACGCGCATTGCGCTGGTCGTTTTTCAGCAGCTCGCGCAGCTCGGCACCCCGGGTGCCTTCGGCGATGCCGGGCCAAAAGGGCACAAAGCCTTTGTAGGTCTTGGTGGTCTGAAAGCTGTTGCCGGGCAACAAGCGGATCTTGCCGCGCAAAGTGTCGTAGCCGGGCCCGAGGCGATCCGCCAGAGTGGCGTTGTTAAACCATTGGTGCGGGTACAAGCCCAGCAAGGTGGTGGCCTGCTCGCCCTCCATGACACGGGTAGTGGCGGTGTAGGTGTTGGTGAGCACGGAGCGCGCTTCGTCAAACTTCCAGTCCACCCGAGTGTCTTGCAAAAAGGCGTAGGCGTGGCGGGTGAACAAGGCCAGGGTGTCCGCGTTGGCGTCTGGCAGTGCGGCGGCAGATGCATAGCCTTTGCCAGCAGGCAAGTGGCCTATCCACTCGGTGGGCGAGATGGCTTCCCAGCGCACGCCCGTCGGGCCGAACAGCGCGTAGGTCTTGCCTTTGACGTTCAGTGCCAGCACACGGGCGTCGGCCGCGGCTATGCGTAGTGAGGCCGCGGGCAGTTGTAGGCGAAGGTCGCCTTGCGCCAGCACAAAGTGCACGTAGGGGCTGCCGTGGGCCACTGTGGCCGTCATTTGGCTGGCGCCTTCGCCCCAGGCGATGTCAATAGACCAGTCACCTGCTTTGGCCAGCTTGGGCTGGCCGGCCACAAAGGCTGTGGGCGAGACCAACAAGGGATCGGTGTGCGGGTAATGAATTTCTACGTCGCGCCGCTCGGTGGGCACCACGCTTTTGCTGGGCAACGCGATTTCTAGCCCCGTTTTGCTGGCCTGCACGGTAAGCGGGTGGGCAAATAACACCTCGGGTTTGGCACTGAAGATCAACGCCGAATACCACTGGTTGGTAGGCGCGGCTTGTTGAAGCATCGCGGCAGTGCGAAAGGGCGCCGCAGGCACTGCGTGGTCGCCACCTTTGGGCGCCAGCACATAGGCGCCTGCGCCCAGACGAACCGGTTGTGCCCACAGGCTGGAAATGGCGCCTACAGCGCACAAGGCAGTCAAACAAAAGCCGCGAAACAAAGACATGGTCACTTCCTAGCGCAAGGTCAAATTCAAGGGGTCGATTATGAAAGCGCTTTCAAATTTATATTCCTAGGGTATTCCATTAACAGCTTTGGCGGATGCTTTCGCACGAGTCGGCCTGTTGTATTTATCAAAAAACACGGGTAAACCCGTAAGGCAAGACAGCAAAAAAAGAACCATGATCGGGTGTGGCGTGAAAGCGCTTTCATGTATTTTCAGGATCGAGTGTCACTATGCGACTTCAAACCCCTTTTCACCTGGCCCGCCAATATGTCAGCAAGGCAGGCACTCTGGCCGCGTTGCTGTTCAGCGCATCCATGGCGCACGCGGTCGATTTTGGCCCCGACGGCATGTTCACATTGACGGGCTTTGCCAAGGTGGAAGCCACGCAAGGCAGCAACCATTGCGATAACTGCGCGCGATTTCCGACCGAGGACAAGCAACGCATTTGGGCTGACGAGCTCGTCGGAGGCAGCCCCTACAAAACCACGGGCACGACGCTCACCATGTTCCAGCCTTGGCTCAGCGCAAAACAAAACCTGGGCGGTGGCTACACGGTGACCGGTTTGCTCAGCCAGCGCTGGCGCGACGGCATGCTCGATATGGCGTTTGATCCCAACATTTGGTACGAAAAAAATGTGGCCATCAGCCATGAAGACTATGGTCGCATTGCCATCGGAAGCATGACCAGCCGGGGCTGGAGTGTGGCTGACTATCCCTACGGCACCAATCTTGGTTTGTCCAATGAATGGGGCTCAAGCGGAGCGGGCTACGGCATGTTGGGCAACTCGGTGCGGGTCACGACCCGGCCCCTGGATGCGCTCAACGGCGACCTGGTGCTTGAAGCGACCTACGACCAAGGCAACACCAATTTCAAGATCAACAAACCATGGTTTTTGGAGCTGTACGCGCAGTACCACCAAGGTGATTTTGTGTTGGACGCGGTGTACCAGGACAGCCGCAATGGCAAACCCCTGGCATGGGCCCATGGTCCTTTCTCAGGCCTCACTGATTCGGCGGATTACGACAGCAAGCTAGGCGGTTCGGGCCAAAGCATCGCTATGGTGATGGCGCGGTACCAAGTGACGTCGCAGATTGAGGTCTCTGGAGGTATCCGGGGCAATCGTTGGAGCGGATCGAACGCCGTGCAACTGACATCCGGCGCGGCAGGCCTTTGGAACAATATGTTCAACGTCAACTGGAACGCCACGGTGAATGGTGTGGCCAATCCCGGTTACGCCGCCACTTCCACCGACTTGATGGCCGGTTTGCGCTACCGCACGGGTCCATGGACGGCCTATTCTGGTTTGGTGTACCTGGGCAAGGCAAGTACGTCCAACCCGATGGAGCGCGGCCAAAGCAATGACGCCACTGCCGGCACCTTGGGCCTGAACTATGACTACGGTCAAGGCATTCAGTTCTACGGCTGGGCGGGCATGGTGCACTTTGGAAGCTTGGGCCTCTCGCCCATGTCTATGCCAGGAAACAACGCGTTTTGGAACGTGGACTCCCGCGTGACACAAAACGGCAACTGGATCGGCATCGGTGCCGTCTACACCTTTTAACGAAGCGTCACCGAGCATACCGATCTTCCCAATATACGGACAAGTAACACCATGCAGAAGAAACTAACTTTATGGATGAGCGGCGTGCTGCTCGCATGTGCGACCGCAACCTTGGTCGCCTGTGGCGGCGGGGGCGTTGTGCCATCGACTGGCGTCGCGGTTCGCCCATTGAGCGCCGATTTCAGCACGCGCAAGGCCGCCTCGTATTCGCCCTATCGCACCAGCAACCGTGACACCGAAACGGTGACAGATGCCCATGTTCTCGAAGACCTGACCTTGCTGTCGCAAGGCGGTTTCAAGCTGATTCGATTGTTTGACAGCTCGGACAATGTGGCAGCGCGGGTCTTGCGCCTGTTGGCTGCCAATCCCAACCTGGACATCAAGGTGATGTTGGGCGCATATATCGTCAGTGAGAGCGGCCAACTCAGTGATTCCCAAAGGGCAAGCAACAGGGTCTTGAACCAAGCCGAGGTTGCGCGTGCCGTTGCACTGGCCACCAACGTCAACTACCGCAGCATTGTTGCTGCCGTCAGCGTGGGCAATGAGACCATGGTGAGCTGGTCTTTTGTGCCCAGCAGCACCACCATCATGGCAGGCTACATCACCAGCGTGCGCGATCAAATTACGCAACCCGTGACGACCGATGACAACTGGGCTTTCTTCGCGGGCGTTAACACGGAACCCAACGACCCCAAGCCGATTTTCAATGCGGTGGACTTTATTGCGGTGCATACCTATCCGCTGGCGGACTCCCTTTACAACACCTGGGACTGGCGCCAGTCCACCGCCGAGGCCATGATGGACGGCGCGATTGCCAAAGCCAAGGCGGACGTGGCGGCTGTTCGTACCAATCTTGATGCGCGCGGTTTTTCGAACCTGCCCATCGTGGTGGGTGAAACCGGTTGGAAAGCCACCATCACCAACGGAGAAACCTACCGTGCCAGCCCCGCCAATCAGCGCATGTATTACGACCGCATGACGGCATGGGCAGGCACAGCCGGAGCTCCGAAGTCCATCATCTATTTTGAAGCGTTTGACGAACCCTGGAAGGGTGCCGACGATGGCTGGGGCCTGTTTAACGTGGGCCGGACGCCCCGCTGCGTGATCAAGGACCTGTACCCTGGCATCACGCCTGAGACCAGCAGCTGTACTGACTCCCAGGCGCTGCATTACATCGCACCGACCAGCCAAGGCCCGGTGACTGCAAACCGGTACACCGCGTATGCCGATACCACCACGCAGGGTGAAGCACGCCCCATAGAGAACCCTCGGTTTGACGCATGGAACGGAACCACCGCAAGCTATCCACAATCTGCGGGTGCGGCAGCGCCGTCGGACGCTGGTAATGGCATCACCATCACACCGTCACCTGAAGTATGGGGTTGGGGCGTGATTCTGGACCTGCCCAATAGCACTGAAGACCTGTCGAACTTCAACGTCCCCAGCGGCCGGCTGAACTTCAGTATCAAAACGACCTATGCGGGCAAACTAGAGATCGGCTTCTACACGGGCAGTGCCACCCTGAATACAGGGTATGACGTTTACGTACCCATTCAGTCCGGTCAATACGGGTATGTGAACGATGGAGCCTGGCACGACGTGTCGATCCCCATTTCGGTCATCGTGGCGCATGGCGCTCCGGCCTACGGCATGCCAAATACGGCGGCGCTGAATATGACGCAGATTCCAAGTCTGTTTGTCATTGCCGATCGCTATGCAGTGACCGGGAACACATCACAACTTACGCCAATCAAAATTGACGCAATTTTTTGGTCGAAATAGGTGGGACCTAAGAAGCGTAGATGTTGCAGCAGTACCTGACCGCGCAGGGTGGCGGGGCGCATCTTGCGCTCAGCGCTTTGCATCCCTTGGCGGCAAACGCTTTTGCACCCCCGGTTAGCCTTTACCTTAACCCCGCCAAAACCTTCCAGTCCTTAGAAGGGTTTGGCGGGGCATTCACTGAAGCCGCAGCCGTGACTTGGCAAGGGCTCAGCCCTGAGCGCCGCGCGGAAGTTCTGCGGGCCTACTTTGATACCACCTGCGGGCACGGCTACACCTTTTGCCGAGTGCATATGAACAGCTGCGACTTTGCCATGGGCAACTATGCGCATGTCGAACAGGCAGGTGACATCGACCTGAGCAGCTTCAACATCCGACGCGATCGACAGGCCTTGCTGCCCATGATCCAGGCCGCCCAAAAAACAGCGGGACGATCCTTGCAGCTGCTGGTGTCCCCTTGGAGCCCCCCTGCTTGGATGAAGAGCAACGGCACCATGAACGACGGGGGGCATTTGCTGGCGCAGTACCGCGATGCCTGGGCTCGCTGTTACGTAAAGTTCATACAAGCCTACGAAGCACAGGGCGTGCCGGTGTGGGGCGTCTCGGTGCAAAACGAGCCCGAAGCGGTGCAACGTTGGGACAGCTGCATCTACACCGCCGAAGAAGAGCGCGATTTCGTGCGCGACCACTTGGGGCCGACGCTGCATCAGGCAGGCTTAGGCCACATCAAGATCGTTGTGTGGGACCACAACCGCGACCGTTTGGTCGAGCGCGCCGACGTGGTCTACAGCGACCCGCAATCAGCGAAATACGTCTGGGGTGCAGGCTTTCATTGGTACTGCGGCGACCACTTCGACCATGTGCAATTGCTGCACGATGCCTGGCCCGACAAGCAGCTTCTTTTTACCGAAGGATGCCAAGAGGGTGGCCCGCACTTGGGTGAGTGGGAGCTCGGCGAGCGCTATGCGCGCTCCATGATTCAAGACCTGAATCACTGGACGGTGGGGTGGATCGACTGGAATCTGCTGCTGGACCACTCGGGTGGCCCCAACCACGTGGGCAATCTGTGCAGCGCCCCGGTGATGGCTGATGTGCAGCACGACACGCTGCTGTACCAAAACTCATTCGCCTACTTGGGTCACTTTTCGCGCTTCATTCGACCAGGGGCCCGCCGAGTGTTGTGTGCTGCCACGCTGGAGGTGTTGGAGTGCACCGCGTTTTTGAATACCGATGGTTCTTTGGCTGTCGTGGCACTCAATCGCAGCGAGTCTGCTGTGGATTACACGCTGCGTGTGGGCGGCCTGCAATATGCGATCACCCTGCCCGCAAGGGCCATTGCGACCTACGTCAAAAGCGCTTAAAGGCGTTGGCCGGCAGCGTCAAATCCAAGCACCCACGACGTGTCCGCCTGAAGCACCACGGTTTGACCCGCGTGGTAGTGGCTGTGCTCGGCGCTGACTTTGGCTTTGAGCAGCTCTGCCAAGCCTTCCACGCGAACGTGCAGGATGGAGGCATCGCCAAGATGTTCGGCCAAGGCAATGGTGGCGGCAACACCGCTACCCGAAGTGCTGACCTGAAGATGCTCTGGGCGTACGCCAATCTGTGCTTCACTCAACATCGCAGGGCCGGCCAGTGTTTGCCATAAGGCACGATGGGCTGCACTGGCCGCCGCGTCGGGTTGGGGAAGCAGGTTGATTTTGGGGGCACCAATAAAGGTGGCAACAAAGGTATTGGCCGGGCGGTTGTACAGATCCAACGGCGCGCCCACTTGTTCAATGCGGCCTTGGTTGAACACCGCAATGCGGTTGCCCAGCGTCATGGCCTCCACTTGGTCGTGGGTCACGTAGATCATGGTCGTGCCCAGCTCTTTGTGCAGGCGGGCGAGCTCGACGCGCATGTCCACGCGCAGGGCCGCGTCCAAATTGGACAAGGGCTCATCAAATAAAAATACCTTGGGCTTACGCACAATCGCACGTCCGATCGCCACCCGCTGACGCTGTCCGCCGGACAGCTCTTTGGGAAAGCGACCGAGCAACTCGCTCATGCGCAGGGTCTCTGCGGCCTGCGCCACCTGCTGGGCCCGCTGTGCTTTTGGCACACCGGCCATCTTCAGCGCAAAGCCCATGTTTTCTTCCACCGTCATGTGGGGGTACAAAGCGTAACTTTGGAACACCATGGCCGCGCCCCGGTCTGCAGGGCGCACATCGTTGGAGCGCACGCCGTCAATGAACAAGTCTCCTGCCGAGATGCTTTCGAGGCCTGCAATCATGCGCAGCGTGGTCGACTTGCCGCAGCCCGAAGGGCCGACAAACACCAGAAATTCACCGTCTTGGGCTTCAATGTCAATGCCCCGGATGACTTCTTGGCTGGCGTAACTTTTGTGAATGGCGCGCAGTGTTACCGTTCCCATGGCGTATGTCCTTGATTGAAAGTAGGCTCAGGCGACATCGGCCAGGCGCGATGTTGTCTGCCGGGCCAAAAACTGCTGGTACCACAGCGCACTGTCCTTGAGCGTGCGTTTTTGGGTCGTGTAATCCACATGCACAATCCCAAAACGCTTGGCATAGCCCGATGCCCATTCAAAGTTGTCCATCAGGCTCCACACCATGTAGCCGCCCATGTTGACGCCTTGGCGCATCGCATCCGCCACCGCTTGAATGTGCTGTTGCAGGTAGCGGGTGCGATCCGCATCGTGCACCTGGCCCTGGACAACAGGGTCCTTGAACGCGCCACCGTTTTCGGTGATGAACATCGGTGGCACGGGATAGTCTTGGTGCAGACGCAGCAGCAGCGCAGTCAGGCCTTCGGGGTAAACCTCCCAATCCATTTCGGTGATTTCCATGCCGCTTTTGCGCACATCCCAGGGCTCACCTTCGCTGGCGACCGAGCGAGAGTAGTAGTTGATGCCCAGGAAGTCCATGGGTGTTCGGATGATGTCCATGTCGCCAGGCTGCACGGTGGGGACGTCATGGGTCAGGTGCTCCATCACATCCGAGGGATAGCTGCCTTTGAAGAGCGGATCCATGTACCAGCGCACCAAGCGTCCGTCTTCCAAGCGGGCTTTGGCGCGGTCAGCATCCGAGTCGGTCGCGGGTTCGACCGGCGACAGATTGAGCACGATACCCAGGCTGGCTTGGCATCCGGCACCGCGAAGCGCACGCAGTGCCATGCCATGGCTGAGCATCAGGTGATGGGCCACTTGCATGGCCGTGGCGCGGCTTTTGATGCCTGGGGCAAATATGCCGGTCTCGTGCCCGAGTATGGACATCACCCAGGGCTCGTTGTGCGTGGCAATGGATGCCACTCGGTCGCCCAAGCGGGCATGCATGCCCAGCGCGTAATCCACAAACCTGTGCACCGTGTCGCGGTTGGCCCAGCCGCCTTGGTCCTGCAAGGCCTGCGGCAGGTCCCAGTGGTTGAGCGTCAGGTAGGGGGCAATGCCACGCGCCAACAAGCCGTCGACCAGTCGCTCATAAAAATCCAGCCCTTT
Organism: Comamonadaceae bacterium; assembly: GCA_947371775.1. GTDB lineage: Bacteria > Pseudomonadota > Gammaproteobacteria > Burkholderiales > Burkholderiaceae_C > Allorhodoferax. The sequence goes on along the minus strand of CANBQX010000015.1, from coordinate 1,945 downwards.
GTCGTTCCAAGCGCCGGACCCTGTCGCTTGCACGCGCGGCCAACTCGTGGAGAACCGGTAGGCGTTGACTCCGAGCTTGGCAATCATGTCCAAGTCGTGTTCGTAGCGAAGGTAATGCTCGCAGGCGACGGTTCCGTCACTGCCGTCGGCGATGACGCCTGGTACTTTGCAAAAGGTGTCCCATACCGAAGGCCCTTTGCCGTCGGCGTCGCTGGCGCCTTCGATTTGGAATGCGCTGGTGGCAACACCCCACACGAAGTCATCTGGAAAGGTGGCTGGGTGGTGATGGGAAGACATGGGAAAAGTACCGAATAAATAAACGAAAGGGTGACGGCACAGCGTGTCGTGCTTACTTCACTGCACCCGCGGTCAGTCCGTCAATCAGGCGGCGTGAAGAGATTGCAAACAGAACCAAGAGTGGTAGCGTGGCAATGGCTGAGCCTGCCATGACGGCACCCCACTCCGTGTTGACAGGGCTTTGCATGCTGCGCAGTGCCAAGGGCAGGGTGTACATCTCCGGTGAGCGCATAACGATCAGCGGCCCGATGAAGTTGTTCCAAGAGGCAATAAAAGTGATCAGCCCCAAGGTACCCATGGCGGGTTTAAGCAGGGGAAGCACGATGCGCCAATAAATGCCCATTTCGCCGCAGCCATCCATGCGTGCCGCTTCAATCAGGTCGCGCGGTATGGAGCTGGTGATGAATTGGCGCATCATGAAAATGCCAAACGCGCTGGCGGCACCCGGGATGTAGAGTGCGCGCGGCTGGTCAATCCAGCCAAAGGCGTCCATGATCATGAAGGTCGGAATCATGCCCAAAAACGAAGGCAGCAGCATGGTGCCCATGACCAGCAAGAACAAAGGCTGTTTGAACCGGAACTCGAACATGGCAAACGCGTAGCCACCCATCGAGCAAAACAATAGCGTGAGGCCAGTGGACGCAAGGGCCACGTACAGGCTCCACCCCAGGCTGCGCCAAAACGGAATTTTGGTCGTCAAGATGTCCAGGTTGAGCAGGAAGTCCGAGCCAAAAAACAAGGGCGGTGGCAGATTGAAAATTTCGGTGCGTGAATGGCTGGCAAACACGAACATGAAATAAAAGGGCAGCAGCATGACCACAGCGCCCATTGCTACCAGCAAGTAAGCCGCGCGCGGAGCCAGTCGATCGGTATGGATGGCCATGGTGGTTCAGCGGGTGCCCGCGCGCGGTTTGAAGGCACGGTTGGTCAGCCAGGTCAGCAAGGCTACAAAGACGAACAGCAACCATGACAGTGCACTGGCGCCACCAAAGTCATTGAATTCAAACGCGGTACGGTACATGTACATGGCGGTGGTCATGCCAGCTTGGTCACTGCCGCCCTTACCGCCGGTCAGGATGAACGGTTCTTCAAACAGCTGCAAGCCGCCGATCACGCTCAGAGTCACGCCGAAATAAATCATGGGTTGCAGGCTGGGCAGCGTGATGAACCAAAACTGTTGCCAACGCCCGGCGCCGTCCATGGTCGCGGCCTCATAAATGTCCGCCGGAATCGTTTGCAACGCCGCTAGGTACAGCACGGTGTTGAAGCCGACGTAACGCCAAAAGACCACCAGCGCGATGGCGGGTTTAACGTTGTCGGCACGGCCCAGCCAGTCGATGGAGGTTGCCGGCGCCAACCATCCTAAGCCTGGCACTGCGTGCAATGCATTCAAGCCGACATTGATCAAGCCAAAGTCGGTTGAAAACAGGGTGCTGAACATCATGGCAATGGCGACAGTGCTCGTGATGTAGGGCAAAAAGTAAGCCCCCACCACACTGTTGCGCGTGCGCTTGAAGGAGCTGTGAATGAAATACGCCAGAGGAATCGCCACCACATGCTGCGGCACGCCCGATGCGATGGCCAGCCACGCGGTGTTCTTCAGAGACTTCCAGAACCACTCGTCGGTAATGGCAAACGCAAAGTTATC
>CANBQX010000014.1 GCA_947371775.1 Comamonadaceae bacterium | reverse complement strand
ACTCGTCATCGCTGGCATCCTCTAGCGCGGCCAGCACATCGCGAGGGTTGGAAAAGCTGCGCGTGGGCATATGCTCCCGCAGCAAGGCTTTTTCCAGAACAAACCGTATGGACTGGTCATCGTCTACGATCCAAATCGGTTTCATGCTGCTGCTTTCTTAAGGGGGTCGGCTAGGGGAGCGGAATCAATATTTTGAAATCTGTGCGTCCCGGCACGCTGTCGACTTCGATCTGACCCTGGTGCTGCTGAACAAAAGTTTGTGCAAGCGTTAGCCCTAAGCCGGAACCACCATCGCGCCCAGATACCAGGGGATAGAAGATGCGTTCTTTGATCGAGTCTGGCACGCCAGGCCCGTTGTCTATCACATGCAATTCCAGTGCCAACCGGTAGCGGGTCTTGCCAAACGTAATTTGCCGCGCCACCCGCGTGCAAAACGTGAGATTGGCGTCACCCTGCGCAATCCGCTCCGACAAGGCTTGGCAGGCGTTGTGCGCGAGGTTCAGCACGGTTTGGATCAGTTGCTCGCGGTCGCCACGAAACTCCGGAATAGAAATGTCGTAGTCGCGCACTACCTTCAATCCTTTGGGGAACTCCGCAAGAATGAGTGAACGCACGCGTTCGCAGACTTCATGGATATTGACGTCACCCACCACGTGTGGACGGCGATGCGGCGCCAGCAGCCGGTCAACCAAGGTTTGAAGGCGATCGGCCTCGCGGATGATGACCTGGGTGTATTCGATCAACTCACTCGAGTCCATTTCCATCTCGAGCAATTGCGCCGCACCCCGAATGCCTCCAAGGGGATTTTTGATCTCATGCGCCAGATTGCGGATCAACTCCTTGTTGGCCTGGGCCCGCTCCGCCAGACGCTCTTCGCGTTCCTGTCGGGTTTGCTGTTCCAAGGGCACCAATTCAACGACGTAGTGCGAGCCATCCTCCGCGTCGGTGACGATGACATGCACAGGCAAGGATTCCAAGCCGACGCGCCGCAAATACGCGTCGTAGCGCAAGGCGGCAAATGCATTGCGGTGAGCACCTGCGATGGCCTCGCGCAGTGCACTTGCGTCGCTGAAAACATCGCACAGCGGGGCTCCCACAATGGCGCGGCGCGAAATGCCTAAGCTGTCTTCCAAGGCTGCGTTCGAGTACACCACGACGGTGTCTGCACGCACTACGGCGATGAGGCTTGCCAGCAGGTCGAAGGGTTGAAACCGAAGCGCAGGATCCATCGCAGGTCTAGCGCCCCGCAGAACCGGATAGGCGCGCGATTTCCCGTTGGATGCTGGCAATGTCAGCGTCGTTGCGTTGAATATTGGCCTTCATCTCCGCCACACGATCGGCGTATTTTTGGTAATTGCGGGTCTCTGACCCTGCTTTTTCGGGTTCCCCGTTGTTGTATTCCTTGAGAAGCTCTGCCTGGCGCGCTTGGGCTTTGCGCAATTCAGCTTCCAAGATAAAGCGTGCATCTGCGTCTTTGCTGCGTTGTGCGTCTGAGCGCGTTGACTGGGCCGTACTCTGTGCGGGTGCTTTCACAGCGGGCACCACCGTCACGCTCGACTGCCCAATCACGGTGCATTTCACACTGCTGTCTTGCGGTGGCGTGTTGGTGTACTCGTTTCCACAGCGGTAAATTTTGTCTTGTGCACGCGCCGCTCCAACACTGGCCAATGCCAGTGGTATCAGCACAACAAACAGACGCAGCATGGAATGCCCTTCGGAAATGTAAAAAGACGGCCTGAGCCGTCTTTTTACTAACGCTCAATGAGAGACTATGCTACCTCAGGCACGGTGCCTGCAGGTTTCACGGCCCCCCACATTGCCCCTCTTTTACAGAGAGTAGTACATATCAAACTCGATAGGATGGGTCGACATGCGCAAGCGTGTCACTTCACCCATTTTGAGTTCAATGTAAGCGTCGATCATGCTGTCGGTGAACACGCCGCCCTTGGTCAGGAAGGCGCGGTCTGCATTCAGGCAATCGAGCGCTTGGTCCAGGCTATGGCAGACGGTTGGCACCAATGCGTCCTCTTCGGGCGGCAGGTGGTACAAGTCTTTGGTGGCTGCTTCGCCGGGATGGATTTTGTTCTCCACGCCGTCCAGACCGGCCATCATCAGCGCCGAGAAGCCCAGGTAGGGGTTCATCAATGGATCGGGGAAACGCGCTTCGATGCGGCGACCTTTGGGGTTTGCCACAAACGGAATGCGGATCGATGCCGAACGGTTGCGCGACGAGTACGCCAATTTCACCGGGGCTTCGTAGCCAGGAACCAGGCGCTTGTAGCTGTTGGTGCCGGGGTTGGTGATCGCGTTCAGTGCACGTGCGTGCTTGATGATGCCGCCAATGTAGTACAGGGCGAAATCAGACAAGCCCGCATAGCCGTCGCCTGCAAACAAGTTTTTGCCGTCTTTCCAGATGGACTGGTGCACGTGCATACCGGAGCCGTTGTCGCCAACGACAGGCTTGGGCATGAATGTGGCGGTCTTTCCGTAGGAATGGGCCACGTTCTGCACCACGTACTTCAGGATCTGGGTCCAGTCAGCGCGTTGCACCAAGGTGCTGAATTTGGTGCCGATTTCGTTTTGACCAGCGCCTGCCACTTCGTGGTGGAACACTTCGACGGGCACGCCCAAGGATTCCAAAATCAGGGACATTTCAGCGCGCATGTCTTGCGTGCTGTCAACCGGTGGCACGGGGAAGTAGCCGCCTTTGACGGTGGGGCGGTGGCCTTTGTTGCCGCCGTCCATCTTGGTGCCGGAATTCCAGGGCGCTTCCGCTTCGTCGATCTTGAAGAAGGTGCCGGACATATCGGTGTTCCAACGCACGTCATCAAAGATGAAGAACTCTGGCTCGGGACCGAAGAAGGCGGTGTCGCCGATGCCGGAGGCCTTCAGGTAGGCTTCAGCGCGCTTGGCGATCGAGCGCGGATCGCGGTCGTAGGCCTTGCCGTCGCTGGGCTCGACAACGTCGCAGCTCAAAAACAGGGTGGTTTCTTCAAAGAAGGGGTCGATGTTGGCGGTGTTGGGGTCGGGCATGAGTTGCATGTCCGAGGCTTCGATACCCTTCCAACCAGCGATCGACGAGCCGTCAAACGCATGGCCCGAGGTGAACTTGTCTTCGTCAAAATGAGAAATCGGCACGCTCACGTGCTGCTCTTTACCACGGGTGTCGGTGAAACGGAAGTCAACGAACTTGACATCGTTCTCTTTCACCATCTTCATCACATCTGCGACGGTCTTGGCCATCAAATACTCCTGTTGCACGGTTGTAAAAAATTGTTGCGTCAAATGTCTTGCAGTTTTTGTGCCAAAAACAGCGAACGCAAGGATTTGTCCACTCCACCCCCATTTTGCCCTGAGTCAGCGCATTTTTTAGAATTTGGCGCGCAAACCTGAGGTCTTGGTGCTGACGGATTGTCTCGAGCGCACGATTTTGGTGCAAATTTCCAGGCGCCGACCTACGAGGCACACTTTCGCACCAATTCAGGGCCGAGCGTGCAGCCAAAGCCTGCGAGCCCTTTGAGGAGGTCCGCAAACGCGTCCTCCACCCCGCAAGCCTCACCTTTCACGCCCAGTTCGATGTGGCGACCGTACTCGAGGTGGTCTACGCTGGGCAGGCTGAACACCTTGACGGCATGGCGGGCCTCAATCTCGACCATCAGGGGCGTGAGCGTGGCCTCCATGGCGCCCATCACAATCACTGACTTTTCCACCCGTGCGAACGGGTGAAAGTGTTGCCGGTAGTGCGTGTCCAACACCCACTCCACCATGGGCCAGGCCATCACAGGGAATCCAGGTACGAAATACACGGCCCCACCCGCGCTCCCCTGGCAGCTGAATCCGGCAATTTTGTTGTACGGGTTGGGAATGATGCTGGCGCCCACGGGAAACACACCCATTTGCAGTCGATGCTGATTGTCCTCGCGATCAGGCTCATAGGCCTGGCCGTTCTCACGGGCAATGTCTTGCATGCGCTCATAAATCAAGTCACGGGCCTGCGGATGCAGCGCCATCTCGCAGCCCAGTGCCCGCGCCGCACACTGGCGCGTGTGGTCGTCGGGCGTGGCACCGATACCGCCAAAGGAAAAAACAAGGTCGCCGCTGGCAAAAGCCGTCGCGAGCGTGGCCGTGATGCGATCCGGGTCATCACCGACGTAATGCGCATAAGCGACTTCCATGCCCCGTTCGCACAGGATGCGAATGGCTTGGGCCAGGTGTTTGTCTGCGCGTTTTCCGGAGAGGATTTCGTCGCCGATGATGATGAGTCCGACATTCATAACTGTGTATCGAGTAGCTCTGGCGAGGCGGCCGGCGCATTCGGCGGCACGCGGCGCAGGTCCTGCAGCGCGTCCAAACAGAAATGAGCGAACCAGAGCGATGAAAAAACAAAAATCAAGGTGTAGATCCAAACCGACAAAGGCACCAGCAAGGGTGCCATCGCAATCGCCATCAGCCCCAGGGTCCACAGCAAGCTCGGTGTAGCGCCCAGCAGGCCTACCACCATGCCCATGCCAAGCAAGGCGATGCGGTTCTCTTCGAGCACCGCACGCCGCTCCGTGCTGTCAGCGTGGGTGGCCAGTGCATCAAAGGCCATGATGCGGCCGGTCAGCCAGCCCCAAATCAGCGGTGGCAACACCAACACCAAGGGCGGAACAATCCACATAGGGGACGTAACCACCATGGCCAACAAGGCCAAGAGGCTGGAGCCCAGCGCCCACCACAAACTGGCGCTCCATGAGGCGCCCTTGCGCTGAACCAGGTGCGCAAAGCGCCGCTTCGCGACGAAGCGAACCAAAGCGGGCGTCATGAGGATCGACACGGCGAGCAAGGTAGCGATCACCAAAACGGGGGTCAGCGCAACAATCAGGATCAAGGGGGACACCATGCGGGTGGCGCCGTGCATGCCGACTGCGTGGAGCCAGGCCTGCACCGTTTGGATCACCACGGTGGACTCTAAAAACTGCTCCAGGGCGGACACTGCAGCTGCCCAAAAAAAATAGGCGCCCGCCGCGCTGGCGGCCATGAGCAGCAAGACAGGCAGCAAAGAGAGTGCAATGACCCGGGGGTGCAGACAGTACGCAGCTGCCCGCCAAAACGAAGAGACCATGCGGCTCATGGCCGTTGCCACAAACGCCGCAGCCCCAGCCATTGCTGCGACCAAAACCCGCGACCGTAATCCACACCCTCTTCCACCTGATGGCGCACGCCGGTGGCGTCAAAGCGGTGGCTGAAGTCGGCGGTGCCAAACAGCATGTCCCACCAGGGCAGCAGCACGCCAAAGTTGTGCCCTCCCAGCACGGTGGTGCCCGTGGATTTTTGTTCTGTTTCGTGCCCGATACCGATGCTGTGGTGCAAGCGGTGAAAGCGCGGGCTCACCCACAGCCGTTCGCCCACCGCACCAAACCACAGGCGCACATTGGCATGCTGAAAACTCTCGCTGAGCCGGGTGAAGGCCACGATCGCCACAAACTGCCCGGGCGCTACACCGATGGCCAGCGCAACGACGGCAAAAAACAAATCTTTGATCAGGTCGTCCAGTAGGTGGTTGCGGTTGTCGCTCCATTTGGTCATTTGGCGCTGGGCATGGTGCAAGGCATGGAGTTGCCACCACCACTCCCACTGGTGCTGTGCACGGTGGAACCAGTAGTTCAAAAAGTCGAATACAAGCAAATACATCACCACGCTGACCCAGGGCTGGTCTGTCAGGCCCGGCCATAAATCGTCGAGTTGCAAGGTCGCAAAACCGTGCGAGCGCAAGAGGCCAATGGCACTGTCCACCCAAGGCGCCAGTGTGAAAAAGATCACCATCCGGAACAGCCCAAGGCGATGAATCAGCGTGTAGAAAACGTCGGTGCGCACCGTGGCGTGGTCGGTCACCGGCTCCACGGGGCGCCAGCGTTCTAGCGGCCCGATCACGCCAAGAATCACCACCAATTGCAACAAACCGACCAAGAACCAGCCGGTTCCCTCGTAGCCGTCTTCCAAAAAACCGGCCAGCCCCAGGCCAAAGAGCAGCGGCTGCACCGCCGTCTGAAACAGCCAGCCCTGGGCATGCGCGAAGAGTTCGATCAGCGTGTCCATGCCGGCGCGTCAGTGCGTGTGCTGGGCAATCCAGGCCTGGTAGGCCGGGTGGGTGCGCAATGTCTCGAAGCAGAAACCTTGGGCCTTCAAGCCCACAATCAAGGGCTCCAACACCGCGGGCGCCCAGGGGTCTTTGCGCGACCAGATGCCCAGATGCGCCATCACGATGTCGCCGCTGCGCAGATCCCGCAAGGCCTTCTGGAGCAAGGCCTGGTTGGGGTATTTGTCACTGGGCAATTCATCGCCCATAAACCCGGCATCGGCCCAGGCGACGTGGGCGTATCCACAGGACCGCGCGCTGGCCAGCAAGGTCGCGGAGGTTTTTCCGCCCGGCGCACGAAACAAGGGCAAGGCCGCTTGGTGGGTGATCGCCTGCAGGCGGTCCGCGGACCGTTTGATTTGCGCGCAATACTGGGCCGCGGAAAGCGCCATTACCTTGCCCGATGACGGACCGGCCGTGGGCTGCATGCGAAATTGGGGCGCGCTGCCCTTGGCCAGGTCGGCGCGCCAGTACATGTGGTCAAAGGTGTGGGAGGCAAAGGCATGCCCCTCCTGGGCCCGGTCTTTCCACCACGGGGCCCAGTGTTCCCCCAGGCTGCCGTCACCGGTTTTGGTGGGCTCGTTGGCTGCAAAGAAAGTGACTTTCACCTGTTGACGGGCCAAGACCTCGGCAATCAGCGGTGCCACCTCCATGTGGCCGGTGTCGAAGGTCAGGTACAGCGGTTTGTTGCACTGCGCGGTTGTGGCATTGGCCACTGGAAGGCCCCCGGCCAGGGCGCCGATTAAAACGCTCCGCAGTACGAGGCTTTCACCAAACGATGCCATACAGGACTTCGGAATGGGCGGCGCCTAGCGTGGCGCGTGGTCCAGGGTCCAAACGCCATGCGGCGACTTGCCAACCCCCACCTGGCGCACCACTTTGTGGGTGGTGGTATCAATCACGGTGAGCTTCTTGATCCAGCGCGAGGCAAAGTAGATATAGCGCCCGTCAGCAGACAAATCCATGCAATCGGGGCCGCCGGGAGCCGCAAATTGGTCGACTACGGTCAGGCTCTGGTAGTCAATCTTGCTGATGGTGTTGGCCACCCGGTTGCTCACCAAGACATGGCGCTTGTCGCCCATGCTGCGAAAGGCGTGGGCTGCCGCACCCGTGGGAATTGTCTTGACCAGCCTGGGCGTTGCTGCGCTGACGTCATACACCTCCACGCCGCTGCCGCCCGTCATGCCCACCAGAATCAGCCGGTCGTCGGGCGTGCCAAAAACGTCGGCGGGCAATGAGCCCGTTTTGATGCGCCATTTGATGGACTCGGTGGACAAATCGATAGCGACCAGCTCATCGCTTTCCTGCATGCTGGCGTAGGCCGTGCTGCTTTTGCTGTCGATCCACACGTGGCTCGGGGTTTTGCTGGTGGGAATGCGTTTGGACAGCGTCAAGTCCGAGCCGTTCCAACGGTACAGATCAACGTGGTTCAAGCGGTTGCCCACGGTCACCAGCCACTTCATGTCGGGTGAAAACCGCAGCTGGTAAGGGTCCAAAATGCCCCGCACCGTGCGTTGCACCACCGCAGTTTTGGGGTCCACAAAGGTCAGGGAGTCGCCCAGCGCATTGGCAATGATGAGTGACTTTTCATCGGGCGTCAGGTACATGTGGTGCGGCTCTTTGCCGGTGGCAAAGCGCTGGGTTTCTTTCCAGGTCTGGGTGTCGATGACGCTGACCGTGGCATCCAGAGAATTGAGCACAAACAGCGGAGGCGGTGCCTCGGCGGCCCTCAGGGTGCAGGACGCCAGGAAGCAGGCAAGAAACAGAAAACGGTTGAATGGACGCACAGATACCTTACAGGTCGAATTTCGCGCCGGAAGCGCACCCGCCGAGTGTAGCCGTGGGGGCCTACCGCTCGGGCCAGAACCCCGCACCGCGCTGAGGTTTTACTTCCCCGATACGTGCGCCAGATCAGCGGCATCGAGCCAGCGCCATTGGCCCGGGGCCAGGTCGGCCGGCAAAGCCAAGCCTCCGATCTGCGAACGGTGCAGCGCCTCCACCCGGTTGCTGACAGCTGCCACCATGCGTTTGACCTGGTGGTATTTGCCCTCGGTAAGCGTCAGGCGCAAATGAAACTCAGACACCGCCTCGCAGGCCGCCGCCCGCACAGGCTGCGGGTCATCGTCCAGCACCACGCCACTGAGCAGTTTTTGCACCTGGCGCTCGTCCAGCGCATGCTTGACGGTCACCTCATACACCTTGGGCACGTGGTGGCGCGGTGAACTCATGCGGTGGATGAACTTGCCGTCGTCCGTCAACAGCAGCATGCCGGTCGTGTCCTGATCCAGGCGACCCACGGCCTGCACGCCCTGCACTGCCGCTTTTTGCGGGCGCAGGCGCAGGGGCGAAGGCAGCAAGGTGTAGATGCTGGGATAGGTGGACGGTTTTTGGGAGCACTCTGTGCCGGTCGGTTTGTTCAGCAGCACATAGGCTTTTTCGAAGTACGGCCACTCGACGCCTTGCACCCGAAAACGCAGCCCGGCAGGATCAAACTCCGCGCCGGCGTCTTTGCAGACGGCCCATGCGCCGTCGGCGTCTGGCACCTGCACCCACGCTTGCTGAATCAGACCTGCACAGACGCGCCGTGTGCCAAAACCCTGGCTGTAAAGAATCTCTTGGAGTTGCATTGGCCAAGTATCGCAGGCCCGAAATCGGAAGCCGACTCAGCCCAGCGACTGGCTGGCCGCAATGTCGCGATCAAATTGCGCCATGGCCGTATCGGTCACCGCGTCCTGCGACCAGGCGATCAAACTCGCCGGAGGCAGCGTGACGGCGGCCGCGCCCATACCCATCAATTGAGACAACACGTCGGGGGACTTGATACTGGCTGCCAGCAGCTGAGTCCCGGCGTGCGGGCCTTGGGATTGTTGGGCGGCAACGCAAGCCCGCATCAGCGCCCAGACATCGCGCCCGCCCTGGCTGCTGTCGGCCGCCAGCCGCCCTACGTAGGGCGCGACGAAGTCGGCTTGCATGGCCTGCGCCCACAGCAGTTGCACCGGGTTGGACAGGCCTGTGAGCAGAACCGATTGCTGCATGGCCTTGACGGCCTGAATGCATGCGGTCCAGCTGGGATGGCAGGGGAGCTTGATGGTCAGGCGGATGCCTTCGCGGGAGGCCACCGACTGCAACTGGCGCACCCACTCGTGGGCTGCCGCAATGTTGTTGCTTGGTAGCTGCACCATGATGTGCGCCATGCCCGCCGCCGCTGCGGCCTGAACCAGGCGTTCATAGCTCGCCAGCGTGACCGGCAGACCTGCCTGGAACACCAGGCTCGGGTTGGTCGTGACGCCCACCACCGGGGGGCACCCGGCGGGAAGCGCCCATTGAGAGATGTCGGCGCTATCGATGTAAATATCCACAGATTCTTTCGGTGGTCACCGGTCGCCCCGGATGACGCTCAGTTCAGGATCACGCCCTTGCAAAACATGGCATTGCCGTAGGCCGTGGCTTCGCCGCTTTGCACAATCAGGCTCGCGCCCTTGATCTTGTCATAAAAGGCAAAGCGTTCCACGCCCTCTACCCGCTCTTGCGGCACGCCCTCTTTGGCCAAGCAGTCCACCACCGCCTGTTGGGCTGCGGTGCGGTGCCCTGCTTCTGAGTTGCAGACCTGCATATAGGCCGCGGGTTGCGGCACATCGACCGCCAGGGGAATCACGGACAACACTGCTTTGCTCACGCGCGCCAAATCGTTGCCCGGCAAACGCACCACCGGCTTGCCGTGGCTCAAAAAGTCGGCGGTAAAGTTGGCGTCCACCACAGCCACCCATTCGCCATGGCCCATGGCACTCAGGTGCATGAGCAGCTCGGGCGTCAATAAAGGATCGATTCCTTTCAGCATACGGCGGCCTCTTGTTCGACAAATTTGGCAGGATCGATGGCGCCGGTAATCAGGCCCACGATTTCTTCCGGATTGGTCTCTTTGGTGGGGCGGCTGCAAATAATGCGCCCTTGGCGAAACACCCAAATGCGGTCCACCAAATCAAACACCTGGCGCAGGTTGTGGCTGATGATGATCAGCGGCACGCCCTGGGTTTTGAGGCCCTTGATGATTTGCTCTACGCGGGCCGTCTCGGCCACACCCAAAGCGGCGGTGGGCTCGTCCAAGATGATGAGCTTCTTGGCGAAGCCCGCCGCACGGGCAATGGCCACGCACTGGCGCTGACCGCCCGACATGCCACGCAGGCTCTCCGACATGTCTTGAATCTTCACGCCGGTGGTCGACAGCATCTCGGTGGATTGCGCGCGCATGGCCTTGTGGTTCAGGATCGACAAGGGGCCCAGATTCAGGTGCGTGATCTCACGACCCAAAAAGATATTGGCCGGCACATCCAGGTCCTCGGCCAATGCCAGGGTTTGGTACACCGTCTCAATGCCCTGGTCACGGGCATCCAAAGGCGAGCGAAAGCTCACCTTCTGGCCGTCGAGCAGGATGTCGCCCTGGTTGGGTTGTTCGACCCCCGTGATCAAACGCACAAAGGTGCTCTTGCCCGCACCGTTGTCTCCGACGATGGCGGCGTGCTCACCGGGTTGGAGATTGAAGTGCGCGTCGGTGAGGGCTTTGACGCCCCCGTAGTGCTTGGTAATGCCGCTGATGCGCAGCACCGCTTGCTTGGTTGTCATACAGGTGAATTCTTTAGTTCGGTAAGAAAAAGCCGGGCCGTGGGCCGTGGTTTTCGCGTCAGTCCGGCGCGCACAAACCACGATTGGGGTACGAGCATGCCACGGTCTGGCGGAAATTGTATTAGTAAAACCCCTAGATTTAATTAGTCAAAAATCTGCTTTAATTCGATCCCAGCACGTCACAGGTTCATCTGTGCGGCTACCTCAACCCTTTGGAGACCTTGTTATGAACATGAAACGTACCCTCGGCCGTTTGGCCATCGCAATGGCTGCCGCAGGCCTCATGGCAACAGCTATGGCTGAAACCACCGTTGCCTACATCACCAACGGCAACACCAACGAAGGTTGGACGCTGATCAACGGTGGCGCAAAGAAAGCTGGCCAAAAAGCTGGCGTGAAGTTCATCGAACTCGCCGCTGAAAAAGGCGAACTGTCCAAGCAGCTCGCTATCGTTGAAGACATGATCACCCGCAAGGTCAACGCCATCGCTATCGCCCCCGTGGACAGCGCAGGTATTGCACCCGCTATCAACAAGGCTCTGGCCGCTGGAATCAAGGTCGTGGCTGTGGACACCGGCATCACCGGCGCCAAGATCACTTCGTATGTCGCGACCGACAACATCAAAGCCGCCATGGTGCAAGGTAAATGGGCTGCTGAGCAAATCAAAGACGGCGACACCGTGATCTACGTGACCGGCGACCAAGGTCAATCCACCGGCCAAGAGCGCCGCAAAGGTTTTGTGGACGGCCTGAACGCTGTTCGCAAGAACGTCAAGATCGTTGACGTCCCCACCACCTGGGACCAAACCATGGCCCAAAACGGCGTGGAAACTGCTCTGCGTGCCAACCCCACCGCCAAGGTCATTGCTTGCGCATGGGACGGCGGCGCTTTGGGTGCCAAGGCCGCATTGATGGCTGCTGGCAAAAAAGCAGGCGAAGTCAAGATCGCTGGCTTTGACGGCTCTCCTGGCGGCCTGGACATGATGAAGCAAGGCTGGCAATCGGCCAACGCGGCTCAAATGCTGGCCAAGATTGGTCAAGTCGGCGTGGAAACCGCGATCGCTGCTGCCGAAGGCAAGCCAGTGGAAGCGCGTATCGACACCGGTTCTTTCCTGGTTCTGCCTTCCAACGTGGACCAGTTCGCCAAGGACTCCGGCGTTGGCCAGTTCATGAAAGTGAAGTAAAGCCCGACAGCTGCCTCGGCGCCACCGCGTGGTGGTTCGGGGCAGCCCGTGCGACCGCCAGTGATCTGAATTGCTGGTGGTCGTTTGTTTTTTGTAGATTGGAACTGTTTTCATGAAGTCCCTCACCCGACAAGAATGGTATGGCGCACTGGTGGCTGTGCTGGTTTTGGGCGCCCTGCTCACGGTGGCGTCCCCCTATTTTTTGACCACCGGTAATTTGTCGAACATCCTGGTGCAGGGCTCTGTGATCGCGCTGCTCGCGGGCGGCCAAACCTTTGTGATTCTGACCGGCGGTGTCGATTTGGCCGTGGGCGCATTGACCGCCTTGGCCGGCGCTGTGGCAGGACACCTGATGATCAAACTGGGCGTGAACCCCTATGCCGCCATCGTGGCCGCATTGGCGATTGGCGCTGCCGTGGGCGTGTTCAACGGCTACCTGGTTGCCTTTGTGGGCATCCCCGCATTTATCGTCACGCTTGGGGGCTTGACCCTGTGGCGCGGCCTGGCGTTTGACGCCACCGGCGGCTTTGACAATTCCGGCATGCCCGACCCCCTGCCCTTCATCGGCTATGGCGAGCTCCTGGGTGTGCCCATGCCGATTTGGATCACTGGCATTTACTTTGTCGTGATGGCCTTTGTGCTGTCGAGCACCAAGCTCGGCCGCTATGTGTATGCCATGGGCTCCAACGAGATGGGCGCACGCCAGGTCGGCATCAACATCCGTTGGTACAAACTGGCGGTGTACGTGGTCTCCGGCCTGAGCTGCGCCTTGGGTGCTGTGGTGCTGATGGCACGCATGGACTCCTCCAGCGGCAAGATGGCCCAGATGTTTGAACTCGATGCGATTGCTGCCGTCATTTTGGGCGGCACGTCGCTCTTCGGCGGACGCGGCAGCATTTGGGGCAGCTTGCTGGGCGCCGTGCTGATCACCATGATCCGCAACGGCATGAACCTGATGGAGATCTCGCAGTTCAAGCAAATGATGGCGATAGGTGCCGTGGTCATCGTGGCGGTGTGGATTGACGTGATTCGCCGCCAGCACCTGCTGAAGAAATGAGCGCCTTGGTGCCAGCGACGCACATTTGGGTCTTGGGCGAGGCCCTGATGGACTGCATTGCGCAGCCCGATGGAAGCCTGCGGCCCTTCATGGGGGGCAGCCCCTTCAACCTGGCACGTGCCGCTGCGCTGCGCGGCGCCGATGTGGGTTTTTTGAACCCCTTGTCCACCGATCTGTTTGGCCAGCACATGCAAGCACAGTTCGCTGCGGACGGTGTCAAGTCCTTGTTGCCCGCGAGCCGCCTGCCCACGTCCTTGGCTGTGGTGCAAGTGAGCCATGGCCAGCCCAGCTACGGCTTTTACCGCGAAGGCATCTCCGACCGCGACTACGGCGTGGCGCAGGTGCTATGCCACCTCGACACCCAGTCGCCCGGCGTACTGCACACCGGCTCGCTGCTTCTGGTGCCGCCGGAACACGACAAGGTGTTGGCGATCTTGCAAGGTGCCAAACAACGCGGCTGGACGGTCAGCGTGGATGTCAACCTGCGGCCCAAATTGGCCGCCGATTTGGACGCCTACGTGGCTGCAGTTCGCCAAGTGGCGGCCTTGGCCGACTGGATCAAAGCCAGCGATGAAGATTTGGAAACCCTGGGTTTTGCCAACGTGAACCGTGCCGACGCCCCTGCGATTGCGGCCTCGCTGGCCGCACATGGTGCCAGCCGTATCGCCCTCACCTTTGGAGCACAAGGCGCTTTTTTGCAAGTGGACGGTGCGAGCGCATCGCAGGATGTTCCGCAGGTGCGCTTGGTCGACACCGTCGGTGCCGGAGACACCTTTTGGGGCAACTGCCTGGCCGATTGGGCTTTGCAGCCTGAAGGCGCCGCACAGCGCGTGCACACCAGCTTGCGCCAAGCCATGTGTGCTGCAGCAATCAACTGCACACGTTCGGGTTGTCAGCCGCCCACCCTCGCTGAAATACGGGCGATGTTTCCCGGATAAATGCCCGGTATGGACACAAAAAAAGCGCACCCCAGGGTGCGCTTTTTACTTGTACGCCGTGGCGTTTATTTGTTCTTGAGCTTGCCGCGCGGAATCACTGCAGTGGTGATGGTCGCACGCACTGGGGGCTCGCCGCCGGCCAAGGGTTTGGGTGGTGACGTATCCTTCTTGGGCTTCTTCGCTTCTTTGTTGGTTTTTTGTTGACCTTTTGCCATGACCTTCTCCTGTTCAATGTGGATGCGATGCGCTTGCAGTTTAACTGCAGGCCAGAGGTGTTTATGACGCCCTTGATCACGATTGACGAGACCCAGGTCGAGATCAGCGCCATCCGCGCGCAAGGCGCGGGTGGGCAAAACGTCAACAAGGTCTCGACCGCGATTCACCTGCGCTTTGACGTGCCGGCGTCCAGCCTCCCTGAGGACCTCAAGGCGCGTTTGCTGGCGCTGCCAGACAGCCGCCTGACCAGCGAGGGCGTATTTGTTCTGAAGGCGCAGCGCCACCGCACGCAAGAGCAGAACCGGCTCGACGCCTTCGCCCGGCTGCACGAATGGGTGAACAGCGTGGCCACACCGCCCAAGCCGCGCCGCGCCACCAAGCCGACCTACGGCTCGCAGCAACGCCGCCTGCAATCCAAAAGCCAGCGCTCCAGCACCAAGCAACTGCGCGCCAAACCGCTGGACTAGCCCGCCTCCTTACAATCCCTTCTTGCGCCCTGTCTTGGGGCGTGGCCCTCAACCCACCGACCCGACCGCGCCCATGCCCCCAAAATCTGCCGCCAAAGCCACCGACAAGCCTGAAGCAGGGACCGATCTGCCCGACCGGGTCATCAAAAAATACCCCAACCGGCGTCTGTACGACACCCACACCTCGACCTACATCACGCTGGCAGAGATCAAGCAACTGGTAATGCAGCACGAGCCTTTTGCGGTGGTGGACGCCAAAACCTCCGAGAACCTGACCCGCAGCATCCTGCTGCAAATCATTTTGGAAGAAGAAGCCAACGGCTCGCCCATGTTTACCGTGCCGGTGCTGTCCAACATCATCCGCTTCTATGGCCATGCCATGCAGGGCATGATGGGCGGCTATATCGAGAAGAACATCCAGACCCTGATGGAGATGCAAGTTCCTCTCGTGCCCAATGTCATGGGCACCAATGTGCTGACGCAAATGCAGGAACAAATGCAAAAGCAAACCGAGCAGTTCTTGAGCACGCTGGGCAGCTTTGGCGCTAAACGATAACAATGAACGACGTCATTTCCCCCTCCTCCGCCGCAGCCCCCAAAGTAGGATTTGTCAGCCTGGGCTGCCCCAAGGCCCTGACCGATTCCGAACTGATCCTGACCCAGCTCAGCGCCGAGGGTTACCAGACCTCCAAGACGTTTCAAGGTGCCGATCTGGTGATCGTCAACACCTGCGGCTTTATTGACGACGCGGTCCAAGAGAGCCTGGACACGATTGGCGAGGCCTTGGCTGAGAACGGCCGCGTCATCGTCACCGGGTGCCTGGGCGCCAAGTCGGATGCGCAGGGCAACAACATGGTGCGCCAGATGCACCCCAAGGTGCTGGCCGTTACGGGACCCCACGCCACGCAAGAGGTGATGGACGCGGTGCACCTGAACCTGCCCAAGCCGCATGACCCGTTTATCGACCTGGTGCCACAGTCCTTTGGTATTGCGGGCCTCAAGCTCACACCGCGCCACTACGCCTACCTCAAGATCAGCGAAGGCTGCAACCACCGCTGCACTTTTTGCATCATCCCGTCCATGCGGGGCGACCTGGTGTCGCGCCCGATTGGCGATGTGCTGAACGAAGCGCGCGCGCTGTTTGAAGGTGGCGTGAAAGAGCTATTGGTGATCAGCCAGGACACCTCGGCCTATGGCGTGGACGTGAAATACCGCACCGGCTTTTGGGACGGCAAACCGGTCAAAACCCGCATGGTGGATCTGGTGGCGGCTTTGGGCGAGATTGCAGCACCCTATGGCGCTTGGGTGCGTTTGCACTACGTCTACCCCTACCCCAGCGTGGACGAGATCGTGCCGCTGATGGCAGCGGGCAAGGTCCTGCCTTACCTCGACATTCCACTGCAGCACAGCCACCCCGACGTGCTCAAGCGCATGAAGCGCCCTGCCAGTGGCGAGAAAAACCTGGAGCGCATCGCCGCCTGGCGCGCGGCCTGCCCTGAGCTGGTGGTGCGCAGCACCTTTATTGCCGGCTTTCCGGGTGAGACCGAAGCCGAGTTTGAGCACCTGCTGGACTTTGTGCGCGAAGCGCAAATCGACCGCGCGGGCTGCTTTGCCTACAGCGCCGTGGACGGTGCCACGGCCAATGATTTGCCTGGCATGTTGCCCGTGGAGCTGCGCGAAGAACGTCGCTCGCGTTTCATGGCCGTGGCCGAGGAAGTGTCTGCCGAGCGCCTGCGCCGCCGCGTGGGCGCCACCATGCAAGTGCTGGTGGACTCGGCACCCTCGCTGGGCAAAAAAGGCGCACTGGGCCGCAGCTATGCCGACGCCCCCGAGATTGACGGTGTGGTGCGATTGCTACCACCCGAGAAAATCAGCAAGACCCTCAAGGTGGGTGAGTTCACCCGCGCCCGCATTGTGGGCACCGAGGGGCACGATCTGGTGGGCGTACCCATCTAGGCACGGGCCGGGCGAATTTCCCGGCACCGCTTGACCGGGATCAAGCAAGTTTCAGATTCCTGTCGGCAATGCGAACCAGTCGCATTGCGCGCCGCACCGCTGCCATAAAGTTCTCGTCCATAGGGCCCTTCGGGCCGTTTCTATGGAACAAGATGGAACACTGCGTTGTAGAAGAAAGCCGGAGAGTGGCGCAGCTGCTCGACATGTGCAACAGCTCGGGCCTGCGCCCTTGGACCTTGCGGGGCAAGACCCTGTTGCCGGTGGTGCAAGGCGGCATGGGCGTTGGGGTCTCGGCAGGCGGACTGGCCGGCAGCGTGGCGCGTCAGGGTGGCTTGGGCACGATCTCCTCGGTGGACTTGCGCCGCCTGCACCCCGACCTGATGGCCCAGACCGCCCACTTGGACAAAGAGCCGGACGCCCGCGACACCATCGAATCGGCCAATCTGGTGGCGCTGGACCGGGAGATCCGCCGCGCGCGCACGCTCTCAACAGGCCAGGGCGTGATTGCAGTCAATGTCATGAAGGCGCTCAGCCAATACGCTGGCTATGTGCGCCAGTCTTTGGTCAGCGGCGCAGACGCCTTGGTGGTGGGCGCTGGTTTGCCACTCGACCTGCCGGAGCTGGCACGCGACTTCCCAAACACCGCCTTGATTCCCATCCTGTCCGATGCGCGCGGCGTGCAGTTGCTGGTGCGCAAATGGGAAAAGCGGGGTCGTTTGCCAGACGCCGTGGTCATTGAACACCCGCGCCTTGCCGGAGGCCATTTGGGCGCCTCCAACGTGGGTGACCTGGCCGATCCCCGATTCGACTTTGAGCGCGTGATTCCTGCCGTGTTGGAGTTTTTTAAGACGGCGGGTATCGAAGGAAAAATTCCTTTGATCGCGGCCGGCGGCATCTCCTGCCAGGCCGACATTGCCCGGTTGCAAGCGCTGGGCGCGGCCGCAGTGCAACTGGGCACGGCCTTCGCGGTGACGCAGGAATGCGATGCCGCGCTCGCCTTTAAGCAAGTCCTGGCCCAGGCCACGCCACAAGATATTGTGGAATTCGTCAGCGTCTCGGGGCTGCCCGCCCGTGCGGTGCGTACGCCCTGGCTCAACAAATACCTGCGCATCGAGCCCAAGCTCAAGGCCGCCGCCCACACCAAGCAAAAATGCAATATGTCCTTTGACTGCCTGGCGCACTGCGGCTTGCGCGATGGCGATGCCAGCATCGGGCAGTTTTGCATTGACCAGCAGCTCGGCCATGCCATGGACGGTGATGTGCAAAAGGGTCTGTTCTTCCGGGGCGCAGGTGCCCTGCCCTTTGGCGAGCAGATTCGCAGCGTGGCTGAGCTGATGGAGTTTTTGATTGCAGCCAAAGTGCCAGCCGACTTGCATGCACAGGCCCAGAAGGTTGCCGCATGAACGCACCCCACACAGGCCCTATGGCGCCCGCATTGCCCGTGCAAACGATATGCGAGGACGTGCTGCGCGAAAAATACCTCAAACCCGGCGAAGACTGCGCCGATGACGTGCTGCGCCGCGTTGCCAAGGCCTTGGCCTCGGTTGAGCTGCCTGCCCTGCAAGCCAAGTACGAGGCCTTGTTTTTGCACAACCTGCGCGATGGGGCCATTGGTGCCGGGCGCATCATGAGTGCGGCGGGCACCTCCATCCAGGCCACCCTCATCAACTGCTTTGTGCAGCCGGTGGGAGATTGCATTCAAGGCGCGGACGAGGACGGCTACCCTGGCATTTACGAGGCACTGCGCGAAGCGGCGGAGACCATGCGCCGTGGCGGCGGCGTTGGCTATGACTTTTCGCGTATCCGCCCGCGTGGCGCAGCCGTCAAAGGAACTGCTTCGATGGCCTCGGGGCCGTGCAGCTACATCAATGTGTTTGACCAGTCCTGCGCCACCGTGGAAAGTGCAGGCGCTCGCCGGGGCGCACAAATGGGCGTGCTGCGCATCGACCACCCCGATATTTTTGAGTTCATTGGTGCCAAGCGCACACCGGGGCGTTGGAACAATTTCAATGTCTCCGTGGCGGTGCCCGACGCCTTTATGCACGCGCTCACACACCAGCAAAGCTGGCAACTGGTGCACCGGGCACGCCCGGGCACAGAGCGCACAGGCACCGCGCCCACACAGCGCGAAGACGGTCTTTGGATTTACCAGGAGATGCCAGCCCAGGAGGTATGGGATGCCATCATGCAGTCAGCCTATGACTTTGCCGAGCCCGGCATTTTGTTTCTGGACCGCATCGCCCAGGACAACAACTTGCGCGCTATCGAAACCATCGCGGCAACCAACCCCTGTGGCGAACAACCATTGCCGCCCTATGGCTGCTGTGACCTCGGCCCGGTGATCCTGCCGCGCTTTGTTCGCCATCCCTTTGGCGTGGGCGGTGTCGCGGGTTTTGACTTTGAGCGCTTTGAGCACGCAGTGACTTTGCAAGTACGGGCCCTGGACAACGTGCTGGACTTGACCTACTGGCCGCTGCCACAACAACAGGCCGAAGCCGCCGCCAAACGCCGCATCGGCGTAGGCTTCACCGGCTTAGGCAATGCGCTCACCATGCTGGGGCTGCGCTATGACAGCGCGCAGGGGCGCGATATGGCGGCACTGATGGCCCGCCATATGCGTGACGCCGCTTACCGTGCATCTGTCGCCCTGGCCCAGGAAAAAGGCGCATTTCCGGCATTTGACGCCAGCACGTATTTACAGCAAGACAACTTTGCAGGGCGTTTGCCCGAGGCCATCAAAGCAGCTATCCGCAGCCATGGCATTCGCAACAGCCACTTGCTCTCGATTGCGCCCACCGGCACCGTCAGCCTGGCTTTTGCAGACAACGCATCCAACGGCATCGAACCAGCGTTTTCCTGGATGTACCGACGCAAAAAGCGCCAGCCCGACGGCAGCACGCTGGAATATGCGGTCGAGGACCACGCCTGGCGGGTGTTCAAGCACCTGGGAGGTGATGTCAATGCTCTGCCGGAGAGTTTTGTCTGCGCGCTGGACATGCCCGCCGAGGCGCACATCGCCATGATGAAAGCGGTGCAGCCCTTGGTGGACACCGCCATCTCCAAGACCGTCAATGTGCCTGCAGATTACCCCTTTGACGCTTTCAAGCATCTCTACCTGCAGGCCTGGCAGGCGCAGCTCAAGGGCCTGGCCACCTACCGCCCCAACAGCATTTTGGGCTCGGTGCTGGACGCCAGCCCCACAGCCACGGCCACTGCGCCCGTGGCTGCGGGCCACGGCGGTAGCGACCCCATGCGCAGCGTCATTGAGAGCCGCCCCAAAGGCGCTTTGTCTGCCGTGGCCGAGAAGGTGGAGTACTGGACGCAAGAGGGTCGCAAAACCTTTTATTTGGTCGTCTCTTTCTTGCCCATGCCCCATGGCGCGGGCACGGTAGAACGGGCCATTGAGTTCTTTATGCCGGTAGGACAGAGTGGCGAGTCGCAGCAGTGGATGACCTCCAGCATGCGGCTGTTGTCGCTGGCGGCACGCGGTGGCTTTTTGGAGCGTGCGCTGGCAGACATGCGCAAAGTGGCCTGGGACCGAGGACCGGTGCGGCTGGGCAGCTTTACCCGCAGCGACGGTGCACAGCTCCCTTTGTGGCACGACTCTGAAGTGGCCGCCATTGCGTACGCGATTCAAAACATCATGGCCCAGCGCAACGAAGGTGCCTCCCCCAACGCGGTCAGCGCACCAGCCACCGGCCATGCACCGCCCACCATGGCGGGCAAGAAGTGCCAGGAATGCGGCGCACATGCCGTGATACGCAAAGACGGTTGCGACTATTGCACCCAATGCGGATATTTAGGGAGTTGCGGATAGACCATGACACACGCCAGCTTGCGCATCATTCACGACGAACACGCCGCACTCACCGCCATGCTGCGCTCCATGGGCCTGCTAGTGCAACGCGGCCCCCAAGACCGGCCGGAGCAGTTTTTTGACGTCATGCGTGGCATGCTGTTTTACATGGACGAATTCCCCGAGCGCCTGCACCACACCAAAGAAACCAAGCTGCTGTTTCCGCCGGTCGCCGCACGTTCGGCAGCCACGCGCGAAGCCATCGCACAACTCATCCATGAGCACGATATTGGCGAGGCCCTGGTGCGCGAGCTTCAGCACCTCTTGTTGGGGTGGGAATTGCTAGGCGACTCCCGCCGCAGCGTTTTCGAGTCTGCGCTCAAGGCTTACGTGGACTTTTACATGAACCACATTCGCTTGGAAGAAACGGTGATCCTTCCCGAGGCACTCCAGGTCTTGGAGCCTGAAGACTGGCAGCTGCTCGACAAGGCATTTGTCGACCAAAGCAACCCGCTCACCGGCAAATACCCGCGCGAGCCCCTGTACGACCGGCTTTTCACCCGGATTGCCATGCACACACCTGCGCCCATTGGGCTGGGTGATTGACTAAGATAGACCTATGTTGACCCTCCGCCCCTTTCTTGCCAGCGTTTTGGCCTGCTGCCTTATCAGCGCCCACGCCGCCGATGGCGTGCCGACCATTGCTCCGCACCAATTGCCTCAGCCCTTGCTTGAGCAATACGCCAAAAACAAGCCCGACCTTGGTAAAAATGGCCATTGCGCCGCGGCCTTTGACAGCCGCACCGACGGCCTGAAAATGGCCTTGAGTTGTTCGATTTATGTGCGTCTGTCGGCCCAGGGAGAGCGACTGGCAGTTTCTTTGTGCAGCGAGCGCGCCAAGTTCCTCAAGGTGAAAGCGCCCTGCGCCTTGATCGTCGAAGAGTAGCGGGCACCAGAGTGCCAAGGCCCTCGGCCCCTTGCGCCCTTGGGGCGGGACGCATAATTCGGGCTATGACTGCCCACACGACGATCCCTGAGTCTGCCCCCTCTCCCTTGCCCCATGCGCTACCCGACAGCGGCATTGCCCGCTTGACGCACTGGGGCGTGATCGAAGCCACGGGCGAGGACAGCATCCGATTCCTCAACAGCCAGCTCAGCAACGATTTAAATCAACTCTCCCCCACCCAGGCACGCCTGGCCGCTTTTTGCTCTGCCAAAGGGCGCATGCTGGCCAGCTTTGTGGCGGTGCAGCACAGCAGTGGCACGGTCTTGTTGATTTGCAGCCAAGACCTGCTGGCCGCCACGCTCAAGCGACTGTCGATGTTCGTCATGCGTGCCAAAACCAAGCTGCGCGATGCGACTGCGGATTACACCCTTTACGGACTGATAGGCAGCAGCGCCCAGGCGCATGGCGAGCCACCGACAGCACCCTGGCGTGCATTCGCTGACGGCGAAGCCACAGCGGTGCAGCTCTACCCCGCCAACGGCCTGTCGCGCCAGTTGTGGATAGGCGCCGCAGATGCCCCGGCACCAAGCGGCCCGGTCTTGGCCTTGTCCGATTGGCAGTGCGCCGAGGTGCTCAGCGGGGTCGCCACGGTCAGCGCGCCGGTGGTGGAGGCCTTCGTACCCCAAATGCTCAATTACGAATCCGTGGGTGGTGTGAGCTTCAAGAAGGGCTGCTACCCCGGCCAGGAGGTGGTGGCACGCAGCCAGTTTCGCGGCACCCTGAAGCGGCGCGCTTACGTGGCGAGCCTGTCGGCACCCCAAGGTGCGCCCGAACCCTTTGCGGGACAAGAGGTTTTTTCTAGCCAAGACCCCAGCCAACCCTGTGGCTTGCTGGTGCAGGCCTCACACAGCGCACCAGGCGATTGGCTTGCGATTGTGTCTATGCAAACCAGCGCCGCAGAGCATGGCTCGCTGCACCTGGGCGCCCCAGACGGCAGCGCCCTGCACCTGCTGACCCTGCCCTACGCCCTGTTAGAGGACATCTAAGCGCTAAGGCCCGGGGCCTGTGCCGCATTCAGCGCGGCCACCGCCGCCGTGTCCCAGCCCGCACCCTGCAGCGACGCCATCACGGCCACACCGTCGGCTTGGGTCGCCCCCAGCGCGATGCGCGCAGTGGCAACGGGTTCACCCAAGGCATTGCGCAGCACGCAATGGCGCGCGGTAGCGTCGTGTTCATCCGGGGCCCGAAGTGCCAGCAAGCCGCCTTGCATCGCGCTCCAATCGCCCAGCTGCGTCGTGACCACGGCAGCACCTTGCTCATAGCCCAATAGGGTGTGGCGCAAGGCATCGGGCACGGTCAGGGAGCGCCGGGAGACCGGATCGGCAAAGACGTAAATCAGCTCGGCGCTGACCAGCAGCTCCTCACCCCGAAAAATCCCGCTCACAAATTGCAAAGACGAATTGCCAATGCGTGCACAGCGCAGGCCCACGCTCAGGAGATCGTCGTAAAAGGCCGAGGCGTGAAACTCCAAGGTGGATTTTTTGACAAACAACTCACCGCCCAACGCGGCCAGGGTTTGCTCGTAGGGCAGCGCGAGTGCTCGCCAGTAGTCCGCAATCGCCGTGTCCACGTACATCAGGTAGTGCGGGTTGAAGACTACTTTTTGCAAGTCCACTTCCGCCCAACGCACACGCAAGTGGTGGTGCATGCGGAAATCTGCTGGAGTCGGCAATGCGTCAGCCATGTCCAAACGCCTTTCTCAAAGCCCGCGCGGCATCGGCATGGGCTTGCAGGGCCTCAGGGATCGCGCGGCCCATTTTGATGAACTCATGCACCACGCCGCGGTAAATCTCCAAGTCCACCACCACGCCACTCAGGCGCAGGCGGTCGGCGTACAACACGCCTTCATCGACCA
>CANBQX010000013.1 GCA_947371775.1 Comamonadaceae bacterium | reverse complement strand
TACAGCTTTGCGATTTTGTCGGTGTTTTTGTGCCTGGCTGCGCTGTACGAGAGCTGGTCGATTCCGCTGGCCGTGGTGCTGGTGGTGCCCCTGGGTGTGCTTGGCGTGCTGCTGGCCACCCTGCTGCGTGGCTACGCCAACGATGTGTACTTTCAGGTCGGGCTGATCACCATCATCGGCCTGTCGGCCAAGAACGCCATTTTGATCATCGAATTTGCCAAAGACCTGCAAGCGCAGGGCATGGGCTTGATCGAGTCGGCCCTGGCGGCGGCGCACCTGCGTTTTCGCCCCATCGTCATGACGTCCATGGCGTTCACGCTCGGTGTGTTGCCGCTGGCCTTGTCCACCGGCGCGGGCTCTGCCAGCCAGCGCGTGATCGGCACCGGCGTGATGGGCGGCATTTTGACCGGCACCACCTTGGCCGTGGTGTTCGTGCCCGTCTTCTTTGTGGTGGTGCGCGGCTTGTTCAAAGGCAGTGCGCGGCAGCACGAGGTGCATGCGGCACAAGCAGCGCACATGGGAGTGCACAACGATGAATAAGCGCCA
Organism: Comamonadaceae bacterium; assembly: GCA_947371775.1. Lineage (GTDB taxonomy): Bacteria > Pseudomonadota > Gammaproteobacteria > Burkholderiales > Burkholderiaceae_C > Allorhodoferax. The sequence goes on along the minus strand of CANBQX010000013.1, from coordinate 23,636 downwards.
TGAAACCTTCGTCCATACCGGCCTGCGTCTGGGCCTGCTGGCAGGCGTCGTGGCCTTGTCCGCTTGCAGCACACCGGCGATTTTCAAGCGGCCCGCTGCACCGGTGGCAGCGCAGTGGCCCGCCAGCGCCCAAGTGCCCCAGGCAGCGCCTGCGGGTGACCTGCTGCCCTGGCGCACCTTTTTCACGGACGCCACGCTCCAAGCCTTGATCGCCCAAGCCCTGGAGCACAACCGCGACCTGCAAGTGGCGGCGCTCAACATCGCCCAAGCGCGAGCGCAGCTCGGTTTGCGCAGCGCGGACGAACTGCCGACCCTGAGCGCGGGTGCGGGCCTCACCCGTGCGCCCAACTCGGCGGGCAATATGGCCACCACGCTGAATGCGGGTCTGTTGGTCAGCAGCTACGAGCTGGACTTTTTTGGCCGTGTGGCCAGCCTCAAAGAACAGGCGCTGGCGCAGTACCTGGCGTCGGAAGAAGCACGCCGCACGGCCCAAATCAGCCTGATCGCCACGGTGGCCCAGGCCTGGATGGGCTTGGGCGCGGACGAGCGCCAGTTGCAACTGGCGCAGCAAACCCTGGCTTCGCGCGAAGAGTCTGCGCAGCTGGTGGCCTTGCGCGTGTCGCATGGCGCGTCCAGCGAGTTGGACTTGCGCTTGGCCCAGTCGCTGGTGCAGGCCGCGCGGGTCAGCGTGGCCCAGTGGCAGCGCCAGCGTGCGCTGGATGAAAACGCTTTGGTCTTGTTGCTCGGCCAGCCCCTGGCGCCGCAGCATGCTGCGCACATCGCCGGCGGCTTGGACGTGGCCTTGCCCGCTTTGCCCGCGGGCCTGCCGTCTGAGCTGCTCACGCGCCGCGCCGACATTCGCCAGGCAGAGCAGCAACTCGCCGCGGCCAACGCCAATATTGCGGCGGCACGTGCCGCCTTCTTCCCGCGCATTGCACTCACGGCCAGCGCAGGCAGCGCCAGCAGCGAGCTGGGTTCGTTGTTCAAAGACGGCACCTGGAGCTACACCTTTGTGCCGCAGTTGCTGCTGCCGCTCTTTGACGGTGGGCGCAACGAGGCCAATCTGGCCGCCGCCAAAGTGGGCTTTGACATCGCGGTGGCGCAGTACGAAAAGGCCATTCAAAGCGCATTTCGCGAAGTGGCCGATGCGTTGGCCGCGCGCAGCAGCTGGGAGCGCCAGTTGCAAGCCCAAACCGCACTGGTGCAAGCCGATAGCCAGCGCGTAACGCTCACCCGCTTGCGCCTGGACAACGGTGCGGCCAGCCAGCTCGATTGGCTGGACGCCCAACGCACTTTGTTCACCAGCCAGCAGGCGCTCATTGCCGTGCAGCTTGCCGCATTGCAAAGCCAGGTGAGCTTGTACAAAGTGCTGGGCGGCGGGGCAGAGGCGCGGTAGCACCATGGCAGCTCTACGCTTGTGGACTAATTGTGAGGCGATGGCACTGCATATCAGGCGCTGGTGCCTTGTCGCGCTGTGGGCGCTAGTTTCACCCATGGCAAGCTACGCGCAAGACGCGATCCTCGAACGCGCTTTTCTGGAGGACAAGGCGGGTTCCCTGACATGGGCTGACGTACAGCAATCGCAAGTTGACCAGCAATTTCAGCGATACGAAGGCCCACTGAACCGGGGTTACCATCCCAATGCGGTGTGGATTCGCTTGCGCTTGAAAGATGGCGCTGCGCACCAGAAGGAGGTGCAGCACGCAGTGGGATTTGCGCCTTGGTATGTGCTTAGGATTCAACCGGGCTACATTGATGAGGTGACGCTTTTTGACCCCTTGCAAGCGGGCGATTTGCCGCCCAAGGTTGGCGACCGCCAATCCATGCCACAGTCGGGCTACCACTCACTGAACCACAACTTTGTGGTGCCCACTGGCGCGGGCCCAAGGACCGTGTGGCTGCGACTGCAAACCGCGAGCACACGGCTGATTCATGTGGAAGCGCTCACCTTGGCACAAGCCAGCGAGAAAGACAGCCTGCAGAGCCTGCTGCTAGGGATTTTCTTGGCGTTTTTATTCTTATTTTTTGTTTGGGCAATGCTGCATTGGTGGCAAAGTCGTGAGACTCTCATTGGCATGTTGGCCGTCCACCAGTTTTTGACCTTCCTATTTGGATTCACCATTTTGGGGTACACGCGCTTGCTACTCGGCGACCAATTGCCCGCACTTTGGATCGATAGTTTCACCAACTTTCTAGTGCTGAGCGCGACGGCAACAGCGATCGCCTTCAACCGGGTTTTTATCGAAGAGTTTCTACCACCGGTTTGGTTTCGTCGCCTGATTAACGCGACCCTGGTTTTCCTTTTGGTGCTTCTTGCGCTACTGCTCCTGGGTTATGTCCGGCTTGCGATGCAGCTCAATATGATCTTGTTGGTACTGGTGGCACCTGTCATGCTGGTGGCTTCCATCAACGCCAATGCCTGGAAAGACGGCACCGACGAGTTTCAACCTCTGATCTCGAGACGTTTTTTTATTGGGTATTACGCGTTTGGATTTGCCTTGTTGAGCTCCTTCACGCTGCCGTCTCTTGGCTTGATTCCAAGCTCTGAGCTTACGCTTCAAGCGAACAGTATTTACGGGCTTCTCACAGGTGTTTTGCTGCTGTACATATTGCAGCTTCGTGCCGAGCGGCTTCAAGAACTCAATCTGCAAGTGCAAATCAAACTGGAAGCGACTCGCCAGCAAATGGTGCAAGACACACAGAATCGCAAAGACCAAGCCCAATTCATGGCGATGCTCACGCATGAGCTCAAGACACCGCTCTCGGTATTGCGCATGACGCTGGGCCTGACCAACACCACTGCAAGTGTTCGCGAGCGCTTTGACCAAGCGATTCAAGACATGAGCAACGTCATTGATCGTTTTGCCTGGATTGACAAGCTTGAAGAGAAGGCTTTTCTTATCCATGTATCCGGGTTTGATGCGCTTGAAGAGCTGGATCGGGTCTTGTTTGCCCACAACAGTTTGGGACGAATCTCTCGTGAGGCCGACCCTAAAGACTTCCCCCTCAAAACCGATGTCCGACTTTATTGCACCGTGCTAAATAACCTGATGCACAACGCTTTACGCTACAGTCCGCCCGACAGTCAGGTGAAGGTGAGCCTTCAACACACTTTATTCGGCGAGAGATCTGCCATCCGCATTGAGGTGGCCAACCTTCCGGGGAATTCCGGCTGGCCTGATGCAGACAAAGTGTTTCAAAAATACTACCGCAGCCCCGGTGCCCAGCGCCAAACTGGAACGGGCTTAGGGCTCTACCAAGCCGTGCGCATCACGAAACAATTGGGTGGACAATTGAGCTTTGAGCCTGACGCCCACTTCATACGGTTTGTCTTGTGTATCCCTTGTTAAATATTGTTATCGTCGAAGACAACGATCCACTTCGTGAGGTGATGGTTGAGGTGCTGCAAGCGCAGGGCCACCATGTCCAAGGGCTGGACTGCGCAGAAGCGCTGGATGACTCTTTGATCCGCACCAGCATTGATCTGCTGGTTTCTGATCTGAACCTGCCCGGTGCCGATGGTTACAGCTTGACGCGGCGTTTTCGTGCTGCGCACCCCTTGGCGGGCATCATCATGGTCACGGCCCGCACCGACTTGACGGACAAAGTCACCGGCTACCAGGTGGGAGCCGATGTGTACTTGGCTAAACCCGTCTCCCCTGAAGAGCTGGTTGCTGCCGTGGGCAGTGTGGCCCGGCGTTTACAGGCGCAGCATTCCTTGGGTAACGCCAGAGCATCGATGTCTTTGCAACTCGATAGCCGCCAATGCCTTTTGCTTGGGCCGCTGGGTCAATGTCCCCTGGTGTCTGCTGAATTCACGATTCTGACGGCGCTCGCGCGGGCGCCGGACCAGCAACTCGAAGTGTGGCAACTGCTCGAACTCATCGGTCTTGATTTGGACTCGTACACCAAGTCATCCTTCGAAGTACGGATGGTGAGGTTGCGGAAAAAACTGGTCGAAGTAGGGGCAGAAAAGTCAAGTCTGCGTGCGGTGCAGCGTGGCATGTACCGCTTAAATGTCACGCTGCGCATTTACTAACTTCCCCCCTTTAGCGCGCCTTTCTGGCCGCTTAAAGCGGTGGGCGTTCCGCGTGCTTCAGTGACTGACGAGGTCTCCATCAGGTAGCGCAGCTCCTGCGCCTGGGCGCCCATGCGCCGGGCAAAGGCCAATGTGCTGGTTTGGTCGTCACGTGCTCGGACCCGGAACTCGTTCGCGCGGCTGAGGCGCAACCCAGCTTGCATAAGTTCATACCGCAGCCACAGCGTGACCCATCCGTTGCGATAGGCGGGCGCGACATAAAAACCGTCAATCACCCAGCAGTTCAAAGCGGTGTCAAAACGTTTCAGCGCAAACGCCAGCAGTGCGTTGTCCAGCACCACCACCAAGGAATGCGCCAAACTGACACCCTCGTCGCTGCCGGTCCGCTGGGCCTGCGCGATGCGCTCAAGCACCATGGACGCAAGGCCGCCCACGGCCTGCGCCTGCAGGCGGGCAATTTCTGGCATCCAGCCGTTCTGTTTGGCCTGCGCCAATGACAGCATGTCTGCCTGCACCGGGATGCGGCGCTTCAAACGCTCCCACGGGCGCTCCAAAGCTTGCGCCGAGGCTTCCAGATCAAAAGCGTATTCGTATATCTGGCCCCATGACACAAAGCCGTGGCGCAGAAACCAGTCCCGGTCGCTGGCGGCGACTGCGTCCACCAGGCGCCAGGGACGGTCTCCGGCGGCGTCGTTTTGCGCCGCAGCGAGCAGCGCCCGGCCTATTCCCTGGTGGCGCTGAAGCGGCACCACATGCAACCAAAGCCAGTGTCTGCGAGGGCTGGACCAGCGCACCGCAAACCCCGCGGCCGGTAAGTCCGCAGCCGCACCGGGGCGTCCCATCCAGAGACGGGCGCTGGCACCGCCCAAGCTGGTTGGCAAGCCAAGATGAGAAAGGACAGCGCCTGCTGCGGGGTCGGAGGAAAGTTCAGTAACAACAAGCATGGCGCTGAAATTTTAGGCGTGACACAGCCATGTTGGTTTTTGTAGGCTTTGCCACGGTCCAACGGGAATACTGTTCCCCGCCCGCGCACCTGCAACAGCAGCTTGGGTTTATTTCGCGCACCCCCATGCAGCGCCCCAGACGCGTAAAAGTCCGTCGGATGACACCTTGTCAATTCAAGGCGTAGGAGGCCAAAGCGCGCATTGCGGTCATTTGATTTTTTAGATTTCACTGTTGAGGAAACACCCCATGAATCCAGCCACTTTTTCTGTACGGCGTTTGAATGCTTGCGCCCTGGCCGTCGCGCTCTTGTTGGCGCAGTCTGCGATGGCAGACGGCATTTCTGGCACCCAATCGATTACCGCCGACATTGGCAGCGCCAGCTATGACATCGGTGTTGTGGGCACGCCCTCGATCATCACCATCGCGCCTAGCAGCGGTACCACGGTCAATTTTGCGGGTGACGTGTATGTTGTGAATGGCGGCCCCACGACACTGGTGCTCGGCAGCAAGCGCGCCACCGTGGCGGGCTCGCTGAGCACCGATGGCGCCAACTATGGCTTCACACTTACCCCCAACGCCACGGCCAACACCCCGACCTACAGCAGCACTAATCTGGATGTCAAAGACGGCACGGGAACAGGCAAGATCACGACCAACGATTTGGTGATGGCCGGCGGCGAGAGCTTTGGAGTGACGCTCACCGGAAGCCTGCGCAACGGTGCATCGTTTGGGCTGATTTCTTCGTCCCACAACATAACTGGCGCTGGAAACACCTTCAGCAAAGCTGAAAACGGTGACGGCCAAATCAGCGACAACAGCTACGTGATCGACTCCAGCGTGGCCATTGACGGCACGGGTCGCAATGTCGTCTACACCGCATCGCGCAGCAACGACCAGTACATCAGCAAATCCAGCACCCAAGGCCATTTTTCCAATCCCGCCGCCCTGACCTTGGGCACCATTGCCAAAGAGGGTCGCCAGCTCGGCGACCTGGTGACCGCGATCAATTTGCTGGACATCGACAGCAACGGCTACGGCAACAACCAGGCCAACTTGGCGGTGCAGGTCAAGCGCCTGGCACCTATTGCCAACAACGCCTATTTGCTGAGTGTTCTGGACGCTTCCGACCGCATTCTGTCTGGCATCGATGATCGCTTGTCCAGCCTTCGGGGCGACGTTCCCAGCATGAAGACCGCCCATAAAGAGACGGGTTGGGCTAAGGTCTACGCAACCTCCGCCAAGCAAAGCGGCTTTGACGATTACGACGGATTTAAGACTGCCACGAACGGCATCGCCTTTGGTTTGGACCATGGCTTGGAGCAGGGCTGGATCGGTGCCGCATTAGCCGTGAGCACCACCGACATTGAACAGCTGGGTTTCCGCACGGGCGAGAGCGCCACGCTCAACAGCCAAGAGGCGAGTATTTTTGGATCTGCCCAGTGGGGTGCGACGTATTTGGACGGCATTCTTTCGGCCGGTCAGTCCTCGGTATCCGGCGGGCGCTCCACCGCCGTGGGACGTATTGCGAATATGCAGTACCGCACCAATTCCACCTCCGTGAAGGCCACCCTGGGTCACCGTATCAAGCTCCAGGATGGCAAAAGCGTGATCACGCCGATGTTTGGCATGCAAACCATCCAAATGGACCAACCGAGCTACACCGAAACTGGCGCGGGTGATTTGGGCCTCATCGTCGATGCACAGACCTATCGCCGCCTGCGCTCGACGCTGGGCGTGCGCTTTAACACCGAGAGCCGCATCGGCGACACCCCAAGTTACACCTCGGTTTACTTGGCCTACAGCCGCGACTCGGGTTTAGACAACACCGACGTGCACGCCAGCTACTCCGGTGCCACCGACCCCCAGTACACCGCATTCACAACCACGGCGGCTGCCCTGGAACGCAATCTATTTGAACTCGGTGCCGGTACCACGCTGGCCATGTCCCAAAGCAGCGGCCTTCAGTTGCGCTACGACTTGCAGCATCGCCAGTCTTACAACGCCCAAGGCGTGCAGGCCAAGTTCATTTGGAAATTCTGAGTCCTTGACTCCTTGTCCGCTCCATCCTCTTTTTAACGAGATACCGCACTGCGTATGACCTCCAATTACCTTCCCCGCTTCACCTCGGCCCTGACCCTCAGCGCAGTAGCGCTGGCTTGCAGCTCCGCCATGGCCCAAAGCACCCCCACGCCCGCCCAGATTCAGCAAAGCGACCTGTTGCTACGCCAAACCCAAGAGCGCCTGAAATTTGAACAAGAAAGCGCTCAGCGCCCCCAAGTCCCCTCGGGCATCGACCTCAAGTCGATCACGCCCCGTGTGGATGCCGCCCGAGCCAAAGGCGCATGCCACACCGTCAAGAGCATTGACCTTGCGGGTGCAGACTTGCTGGATTCAGATGACAAAAGCGCCTTGTTGCGCGGTTTGGTCGGTCAATGCATGGGTGCACCGGACATTGAAAAACTCATGGGTGCAGTGACCGCCCACTACATTGAACGCGGCTTTATCACCACACGAGCCTACCTGCCCGCACAAGACTTGAGCAGCGGCAAGCTGCAATTGTTGGTGGTGGAAGGCCGCATCGAAAGCCTGCGTGTTGAAGGCGACCCCGACCAGCGCGTCAACTTAGGGATGACCGTGCCCGCGCGCGCGGGAGATTTGCTCAATGTGCGTGACCTGGAGCAGGCGGTGGACCAAATCAACGCCATCAGCGCCAACAAGGTCAAGCTCGACCTGGTGCCTGGCAGCACCCCCGGCCAGACGGCCGTTGTCTTTCGCAACACGGCAGGCCCCATGGTGACCTTTGAAGGTTCGGCCGACAACCAAGGCAGCGCCTCCACCGGCAAAAACGGTGTCTCTGGCACGTTGACCCTGGGCGGCGCAATGGGCTTTAACGAAAGCCTGGCGATGACGTACCACAGCTCCACCCCCCACACCGACCAGGCCAGCAACGACGGCGCGTCGATCGGCCTGACCGTGCCCAGCGGCTTTGCCACCTACGGCATCTCCAACTCGGTGTCGAACTACAGCACCGGTTTGACGACGCCCGGCGGACGCGCCATGGTGGCCTTTGGTCGCTCGACGACCTGGAGCTTCACGGCCGAACGCGTGGTGGCACGTGACCAGGACAGCCGCCACGCCATCACGGCCAACCTGAGCACGGTGGACACCAAGAACTACATCGACATGGGCAACATGGGCACGGTGTACGTGAACCCGACCAGCCGCCGCGCTACCACCTTGGCTGCCGGACTGAAAACCACCATGCAGATTGCCGGCGGAAATTTCAGCCTGCGCCCCGAATTGACGCTGGGCCTGACCGAGATGGGTAATTTGCCCGATGGCGTGAACGCCGACAGCCAAGGTCCTCAGGCCGAGTTCACCAAAACAACGGTGGACGCCAGCTATGACAAGCACTTCGAACTCGCCAAGCAAGACCTGAGCTGGAAAAGCAGCTTCAAGGGCCAGTACAGCAGCATGGGGCTGTTGGGATCGCAACAGCTGCTCATCGGCGGCATTGGATCGGTGCGCGGTTTTGTCAACAACTCGCTCAGTGGCGACAGCGGCTATTACTGGCGCAACGAGCTCGCCCTGCACCGTCCGGTCACTCTGGGCGACAGCACCGTCGGCAGCAAGACCTATATCGGCTACGACATGGGCTCCGTGACTGGCAATGCTGCGGGCACCACCACCGGGTCGCTCGCGGGCGTGGTGCTGGGCTTCAGCGCCCAGTTCAAGGCGGCCAATATTGATGTGTCCTGGACACGCGCCAACAAAACCTCCGACAACATGACCCCTGAAGAAGCCCAAACCTGGGTGCGTATTTCGTTTTCGCTGTGAGACCTTAGACCATGAACCATATTTACCGCATCGTTAAAAATAAGAAAACTGGAATTTGGATGGTTGCGTGCGAAATTGCGCGCTCGCATTCTGGGGGCGCTGCCAGCGCCCTGGTCGTCGGTGCCTTGGGGCTTGCAGGCATGGCCACCTTGGCCATGGCCGCCGACCCTAGCGCGATACCGATTTCCAGCTCCAAAGCCACCGTGGCTCTGTCGCCCAACAACAGCGGCACCACCGTGGTCAACATTCAGGCGCCCACCGCGGCAGGTCTGTCGGTGAACCAGTACAGCAAATTCAATGTCAACCAAGCCGGTCTGATCTTGAACAACGCCGATGGCCTGAACAACCTGACGGTCGAGACCAAATTGGCCGGCCAAATTGTGGCCAACCAGAACCTGACGCATTCCGCCTTGGTGATTCTGAATGAGGTCATGAGCAACCAGGTCTCGGTGCTCAACGGCTTTATTGAAGTTGCTGGCACCAAAGCCGATGTGCTGGTGGCCAACTACAACGGCATCAGCTGCGCCACCTGCGGATTTATCAACGCCGGACGCGCGACCTTGACCACGGGCGTACCCGTGATCGCCAACGGCGCGCTTACCGGCCTGAACGTCACCCAAGGCACTGTCACGATCAACAGCGGCGGTCTCAACGCGGGCGGAGCCGATTTGCTCGACCTCGTGGCACGCAAAGTGACGATCGACGGCCCCATCAACGCGCCTGCCCTGGAAGTGCACACCGGCGCGGCCACGTGGAACTACGCCAGCGACACCAAGACGACTCAGTCGGGCGAGGGTGGCGCACCCGACTATGCAATTGACGCGTCGGTACTGGGCGGCATGTATGCCAACACCATCAAGCTGATTGCCAGCGAGGCCGGAATTGGCGTTCGCATGCTCGGTGAAGCTGCGGCCGCCGGCGGCGACTTCACCCTCAATGCCGCAGGACAAATTGTGCTCAATGGCAAGGTGTCTGCCACACGCGACGTGGGAATTACCACCACCGCCAGCGGCGCCGCTTTGACCGCGCTCAACACCCCCATCAGCGCGGGACGCAACCTGACCTTGAGCAGCGTAGCGGGTGCCGCCAGCGTGCAAGGCGGCCAGCTTTATGCGGCCAACAACATGACCGTGATCGCTGACAGCCTGAGCGACACCCCCACCCAAGACCCCCAAGTCAGTAACAACCAGCGCACCGCAGTGAACAACCTGCAGATCGATGTCACCAATGGCGTCACGCTGGGCGCGACGACCTGGCGCGCCACGCGCGACGTGACCCTGAGCGCAGGAAGCTTGACCACGGGTGCCGACACCCAGTTGGCCGCCGGCGCAGCAATGGCATTGACCACGACCAGCGGCGACATGAACCTGGGCCAAGCCCAGGTGCAATCGGTGGGCAATATGGTGCTCGACGCCTATACCAACACCATCAACATTGCCGCCGACGGCGGCCAAGGCCTGACCACCAGCGCCGGCAGTTTGCGTGTTGTTGCGGGGGCCCTGAACAACGCGGGTACCGTGAAATCGGCAACAGGCGCCACTTTTGACGTGGGCGCTGTGACCAACACGGGTACCGTGGCCAACACCGCCAACACCCTGCGCATTACCGGCAACACGCTGGCCAATGCAGGCACAATCTCGTCCGAATTCGGCGAGTTGGCCATCAGCGGCAACATCAACCTCGGCGCCTCCGGCGTGGTGCAAACCACCCGCAGCCTCAGCGTCGACGCAGGCTCTCTGACCTTTGACGCGCCCACAGCGCGCATCCTGGCCGCGACCCAAACCAGCAACAACAGCGACACGCTGGATATCACGGTGGGCAGCGACTTCACCAATACGGCCATGCTGTATTCGGGCAAATTGCTCAACCTGAGCGCGCCTTCGATCACCAACGCCGACACCGGCGGTATTGCGGCAGGTACCCACCTGTCACTCACCGCCACCGCGACCGACATCACCAACTACGGTGCGCTGTACGCTGGTGGCAACCTCACGGCCGACGCCACCGCCACCTCAGACAGCGGCATCTACAACTACGTGACCTTGGGCGCGATGCAGCAAGACGCGCTGCTGGGCCGCGACCAAGGCGGCACAAACTGGTACTCGTACCGCCAGGTGCTGCTCAGCCAAAGTTCCATGGATGCGGGTGCGGACATCAGCCTCACCGCGGGCAAGATCATCAACAGCAGCATCATCAATGCCGGTGGCGACCTCACGATGACGGCTGGGACAATCTGGAACCAGGTGCAGGGTGGCGATTCGCGCGCCTACACGCCCAAGCTGGACTACACCGCCACGATGGAAGATTTGAGCTACTACAGCTTCCCCAACCAGTACCAGCGCCACTATTACACGACCATTTGGCACGACAACCAGTACTTCACGCTGGGCCTGCCCGCACTCAAACCCCAGCTCAATGCCGGTGGCACCCTGACGCTGCAAGACTTTAGCGATGGCAAAAACCTGGGGGGCAGCCTGCAGGCTCCCACCATCGTGATTCATGGTGCGGACGGTGCGAACTTCACCAACGACGACCTGTCCTTGCTCCTGCGCTCCTACCGCAAACAGTGGCACGAGAACAAAGATTTCAAGGCCTTGGGGCCGGCAACCAGCAGCGAAGAAGTTCAACCCGAGCCGTCGGACGCCAGCGTCATTCCTACCTCGCAAACCGTTAGCTCTTTCGGTGCCAACGTCAGCGCCAACACCCTGACGGTCACGGTGGCCAACTTAGTGAACAACAGTTCACCGTTTGCGCCTGTCCTCAGTCCGATTGGCGGGCCGGATGCCACTTCCGTGACGGACGGCCGCACGGCCCCTGCGTCAATCCCCGGCTTGAATCTGACGCTGCCGCGCAACCCCAACGGCTACTTTGTCGCCAACCGCAACCCCACCGCCAAGTTCCTGGTGGAAAGCAATCCCATGTTCCAGACCGGCGGCTCGACCGTGGGCTCGGACTACCTGGCGCAACAGCTGGGCATGAACCCCGATACCTCGCAAAAGCGCCTGGGCGATGCGAGTTACGAGGCCTATCTGGTGCAGCAACAGCTGGTTGCCCAGACCGGTAGTGGTCTGTTGCGCGGTCAACAAGACATGGCCAGCCAGATGCAGACGCTGATGGACAGCGCCGCCAAACAGGCCAGCTCGCTGGGCTTTACCTACGGGCAAGCTCCCACTCCAGAGCAACTGGCTAACCTGACGGAGAGCATCATCTGGATGGTTGAGGTAGAAGTGGAAGGCCAAAAAGTGCTGGCACCCGTGGTCTACCTTGCACCGGTGACGGTGGCATCGCTGGAGTCTGGCGCTGTGATCGCGGCTGACAAAACCACGATCGACGTGACGACCATGACTAACAATGGCGGCACCATCGTCGGTGGCGATTCGCTGGCCATTACGGCCAAGGGTGACATCACCAACATCTCGGGCAACATCAAGGGCGGCGACGTGAGCTTGAAGTCGACCGAAGGCAGTATCAAGAATGAAACCTTGGCAGTGGGCACCGGCGTCGGCGGCGACGTCAGCACCAACGTGGGCAAGATTGCCGGGATCCAAGCCACGGGCAACTTGTCGCTGGACGCGGCCAAAGACATCACCAACATCGGTGCGCAAATGGGCGCGGGCGGAAACGCTTCGCTCAACGCCGGTGACAACATTGTGTTTGACACGGTCAAAGATAAAAATACCACCACCACGGCAGGCGTGATCAGCCAGGGTGGCAATTTAGGCTTCGAGACCTCCACCACCACCACGGTGAACCAGATCAAATCCGGCCTCACAGTGGGCGGCAACCTGGATGCCAAGGCGGGCAAAGACATCACCTTGGCGGGCACCGATGCGAATATCGCGGGCAACGCCAAGATCGATGCGGGTGGCAATCTCAACATCGTGGCGCGCGAGAACACCGTCACCACCCAAACCGAGTCTTCAGTGTCCGGTATGGGCGTAGGCGGCGGCTTGTACGGCACGACCCGAACCACCACCGACAGCTTCTCCAGCCGCAACGTGGGTAGCACGCTCAATATCGGCGGCAACGCCGACCTGACGGCCGGCGACACGCTGACGCTGCAAGGCTCCAAAATGGCGATTGGCGGCGACGCCTCGATCACCGCGACTGACGTCAAGGTTCTGGCTGGTAAGGATGTAGACCGCGTCACCAGCAAGACCACCACCGTCAGCTTCTTGTCGGTGGAAGACCAGGGCTCCTCTGAGCCGCCACCGGTCGAGTCGCCCAACCCGGAGGCAGCTGCCGAGGCCGCGCCTGACGGCAGCGGCAAGGCATCGGTCCGCGTGTCCGCCAGCGCAGAGGCCTCGGGCGAAGTCGAAGCCAAGCAAAGCGCGTCAGCCGGCGTGACCCTGATGAAAGCCAAAGTCACGGAAACCTTCGCCTTGTCGCAGCGCAGCGTGGGCTCGGAACTGGGCGTCGGTGGCAACCTGACCATCAACGCCAAGAAAAACGTGACGCTGCAAGGCTCTGAAGTCAATGCCGCAGGCGATGTGGAAGTCAATGCCAAGAATGTGGAACTGTTGGCCGCCCAAAACATCGAACAAACCAGCAGCAAGACCACGACGGTGAGCATTGGCTTGTACGCCAGTACCAACAACGAGGCCAAGGCCCAAGGATCGGCCAGCGCCAGCGCCACAGCCGGTGCAGAAGCCAGCGCCAGTAACAACGGCACCCAAAGTGCTGCCAGTGCCAGTGCTGATGCATCGGCGCAGGCAGGTGCTCAGGGTTCTGCCAATGCGTCGAGCAAAAACTCGGTGGATATTGCGCGGATTCAGATCGACAGCAATGAATCGCTGAACATCACCAATACCGGCTCGGCGATCAAATCGGGCGGAAACCTGAAGATTGCTGCGACCGACACCTTGCGCACCGTGGGCTCCACGATCGAGGCAGAAAAAGACGTCAATGTCTCTGCCAAGGACATGAGCTTTGAAGCGGCGCAAGACACCAGCTACAGCAAGTCCAGTAGCAGCACCACGACAATGGGCCTGTACCTGGACGCCGGCGGCGAGGCCAAGGGCGACGCCAAAGCCGGTGCCGGTGCCAAGGCGAGCGCCAGTGCCAGCCGCTCGGGCGCCGCTGTGAATGGCAGCGCCAGTGCAGAGGCTAATGCGGAGGCCGGTGCCTCTGCCTCCGCTGAAGCCAAGATCGGTGCCGGTATTCAGGTCAAGAACAACACCTCCACTACCGAGTCGGGCAGCAGCACGGCGGTGGTGTCGGGTATTGTTTCGAAGTCGGGCAGCATTACCCGGACTGCCCAGAACTCGATCACCGATGTCGGAACCAACATTGAGGCCGCCGGTGACCTGAACCAGTCCGCCAACACGATCTCGATGCTGGCCGCCGAGAACAGCCAGTTCTCCAAAACCACCAACGAAGAGACGGTGGCGCGTATTGGCGTCTACATTGCGGGCAGCGCAGAGGCCAAGGCGGAAGCCAAAGCCGAAGCCAAGGTCGAAGCCAGCGCTGGCGCGACGGGGGTCGATGGCAAGGCCGAGGCCAGTGCCTCCGCCGAAGCCAAGGCTGGCGCTGAAGTCAAAGTGGGCGTTGAGGCCACGGTGGACCGCACGGTGGACACCACCACCAGCAACGCCACCCAGGCCGTGGTGTCGAACATCAAGGTCGGCGGCAACGTCAATACCAAGTCGGTCGGCAAGACCACTCTGCAAGGCACCAACATCGATGCCGGTGGCGACGTGAACCTGTCGGCGTCGGAGCTCGAAGTACAAGCCGCGCGCAATACCGAAAGCACCACGTCCTCCAGCGAGCAAATCAAAACCCGTGTGGCTGTGACAGTGGGCGTCAAAGCCGAAGCCGGTGCCAAAGCCTCGGCCTCGACTGAGGACGGCGCATCGGCAAGCGCCAAGGCCGAGGTTGGCGTGGCAGTGGGTATTGAGGCATCGGCCAGCTACGACAAAAACGAAGCGACCAGCGCCAGCACCACGGCAGTCGTGTCCAACATTTCGGGCGGTGGCAAGATCAACATCAACACCACGGGTAGCACCAAGCTCGAAGGCACCAACCTGAATGCAGGCTCCGGCGTGGATATCACCGCCAAAGACCTGAACTTCAGCGCGGCCCAAAACACGTCGAGCAGCACCGAGTCCTCGCTCAGCGTGTCGGGTGAATTGAAGGCCAAGATTGGTATCGGCAGCGATAACTCGCTGGCGATGCAGGCGTCCACGGCGAAGTCAGACTCGCAAGCGTCTGGCACCGAAGCGGTGGTCGGTAGCATCAACTCGGGCGGCGGCATCAACATCCGCACGCAAGACAACCTGCGTCTGGAAGGCACCAACCTGGCCGCGGCGGGCGACACCAATATTTCTGCCGGTGGCAGTGTGACGGTGGAAGCTGCACGCAACACCCAGCAGTCCAGCTCATTGAGCGTGAATGCGTCCGGTGGTTTTGACACCAGCGAGGCATCGGTGAATGCGGCGGGCGGCTATTCCAAGTCCAACGCCAGCGCGAGCCAGGCTGTGACGTCTTCGATCAGCACTGGTGGCGCGCTCAACATCAGTGCCGGCAAAGACGCGACCTTCCAGGGCGCTGCGATCAGTGCGGGTGGTGATGCGCAGATTGCCGCAGGCGGCAACGTGGCATTTACCGAGGCACGCAATACCGCCCAGTCGGAGTCCAGCAGCCTGCAGGTCGCACTCAATATTGGTACGTCGGACGAAGACAACAACTTGGACAAGAGCAACACCAAGACCAGCAAGCAAGGCTTGAGCGTCGAGGTGTCTTATGCCAAATCGAATGAATCCACGGCGGTCACGGGATCCATTCAGGCGGGTAACAACCTGACCATCGCGGCAGGTGGCAATGCGACCTTTGTCGGCACTGACATTGCCGCAGGCAATAGCGCGCAAGTGGCGGCGGCCGGCGACGTCAACTTCGTTGCTGCCCAAAGCAACAGCGAATCCGTCAGTGTCGGGGTGAAAGCTGGAGTCGGCGCAGAGTCCTCCGAGAAGACCACGGAAGGTAACGACGCTCCTGAGAAGGAATCTTCGGTCAGCGGCAGTGCCTCGCTCGATGTGGGCTTTGGCAAGAGCAGCACCCAAACCGGTTCCACCATCCGTGCCGGGGCCGGTGGCGTTGCGATCAGCTCGGGTAACAACGTGAACTTGCAAGGCACGCAAATCCAAACTGACGGCAGCTCCTCCATTGCCGCTGCAGGTTCGGTGAACCAGACCGCTGCGGTGAGCACGTCGGTCGGCTTTAGTGTGGGCCTGGACGTGAGCGCCAAGAAAGACACGTCGCCAGAAAAAGCGGCTGATGCACCCGCCGACAAGAAAGAGCCCGCAGCGGATGCACCCAAAGAAGACGCTGCTAAGTCTGATGCCAAAGCAGACGGCAAAGCGGATACCAAAGCAGATGCCAAGGCCGACGAGCCAGAGTCCAAAGACGAGAAAGGTGCAGGTCTTCGTGATTTGACCCTCACAGCCTCTGTCAACGTGCAAAACACCACGGTCAGCGCGGCAGGAGGCTCGACGATCAAGTCGGGCGTCACACCGACCACGCCGATTCCTGGTGTTTCCATGACCTTGCGTGCGACGGCCTCGTCCGACGGCCAGCTGAAGTCCTTGGTGCCGGTGCCCAGCAGCTTGCCGCCTGGTACCGCCGTGGTCGCTTTGCAGCCCGATGGCAAACCGCTGCCGGACTGGGTGAAATTTGATGCCGCAACCGGCGCGCTGGCCGGCACCCCACCTGCTGACTTCACTGGCAGTGTGAGCATCGTGGTGAGCGTGCCGCAGCCCGATGGCAGCACGCGCAAGGTCGGTATTCAGTTCGGCAATTAAGCGAACTGAGCCCGCCGGCGCAGGGACTGCCTTGCGCCGGCGGTGGGTCACCGAAGGTCGCTGTTAGAGTGGCGAAGGCCAGCTGTGCCACACGGCTGGCCTTTTGATTGATTTGTCATGCCCGCTCGCCTCTCCCGCATTTTTCCCCTGCTCTTTGTCGTCCTCTGGTCCACCGGCTTTATCGGTGCGCGCTTAGGCTTGCCCCACACCGAGCCGCTGACCTTTTTGTTTGTGCGCTATGTCGCGGTGGTGGTCTTGATGCTGGCCATTGCCCTGGCCACCCGCGCGCCCTGGCCCCAGTGCTGGCGCGCTTGGTGTCATATTGGCGTGGCGGGCTTGTTGCTGCATGGGGTGTACCTGGGGGGTGTCTTCATTGCCATCTCGCTGGGGCTGCCTGCGGGCGTGGCAGCGCTGGTGGTCGGTGTGCAACCGCTGCTCACTGCCATTGGCGCAGGCTGGCTCTTGGGCGAGACCGTGCTGCGCCGCCAGTGGCTGGGCCTGCTACTGGGTCTGGGGGGTGTGGCGCTGGTGGTGGCCAACAAATTGGGCAGCGGCTTTGGCTGGCAGGCCATCGTACCGGCCGTGATTGCTCTCTTGGCCATCACCGCTGGCACGCTTTACCAAAAACGCTTTTGCCCACGCTTTGATTGGCGCAGCGGTGCGGTGGCGCAGTTTGTGCCCACAGCCTTGGCCACGGGCTTGTGCGCAGGGGTGTTTGAGACGGGTCGCATGGACCTGACTGGCGAGATGGTGTTCGCCCTGGTCTGGCTGGTGTTTGTGTTGTCGGTGGGCGCCGTGAGCCTGCTGAACTGGTTGATTCGCCAAAGCAGCGCGGTCAACATCGCAAGCCTCTTTTACCTGGTGCCACCCTGCACTGCGGTGGTGGCCTGGGCCTTGTTTGGCGAATCGTTTTCGCAGCTCGCACTGGCCGGTATGGCCCTGGTGGTGGGCGGGGTCTATCTGGCGCGCAAATAGTTTTCAGCGGCACGCATCCACCCACACACCGCCCGTCACCTGGGCCATCAGCGCCGGGCTGATGCGCACCGCGCTGTTGACCGAGCCCGCTGCGGGCAGCACCTCGTCAAAGGCTTGCAGGCTTTGGTCCAGAAACACGGGCAGGCCTTGCGCCAGGCCAAAGGGGCAGACACCGCCCACAGGGTGGCCCGTCAAAGCCAGCACTTCATCGGCGGGCAGCATCTTGCCCTTGCCAAACACCTGCTTGAACTTGGCGTTGTCAATGCGCGCATGGCCCGCGGCCACCAGCAGCACCACGCGGCCGTCGCCCAGCCGAAAGGCCAGGGTTTTGGCAATGCGTCCGGGCTCTACGCCATGGGCCAGCGCGGCAGACTCCACCGTAGGCGTGAGCGCCTCGGTTTCCAAGATCGGCAGGTTCAGTTGGTGTTGCGCAAAGAAAGCGCGCACAGACTCCAGGCTCACCTTGCGGACTCGCTTTCAGGTGCCGCCCACATAGGGGTTGCGCACGCGCTCCACGCCAAAGCTGCTCTCGGGGCCGTGGCCGGGAATGAACACCGTGTCGTTGCCCATGGGCCACAAGCGCTGGGTGATGCTGTTGATCAAGGTGTCGTGGTCGCCACGCGGAAAGTCGGTGCGGCCAATGCTGCCCGCAAACAGCACATCGCCCACAAAGGCGCGCTGAATGTCGGGCGAATAAAACACCACATGGCCCGGCGTGTGCCCGGGGCAGTGCCGCACTTGCAAGGTGTAGGGCCCCAGCGTCACGGTGTCGCCATCGTGCAGCCAGCGCGTGGGTGTGAACACGCGTGACGGCGGAAAGCCATAAGACGCCGCCGCCATGGGCATGCCGTCTATCCAAAATTGGTCTTCCGGGTGCGGCCCGATGATGGGCACATGCAGCAACTCGGCCAAATCTGCGGTGGCGCCTGCGTGGTCCAGGTGCCCGTGGGTGATCCAGATTTGCTCCAGCGTCACACCCAGGCGCTTGACCGTGGCCAGCAGCAGCTCCAGGTCGCCACCGGGGTCAATGATGGCCGCCCGCCGCTCCTCGTCGCACCAGACGATGGAGCAGTTTTGTTGAAAAGCGGTGACGGGAATGGTTTCGTAGTGGAGCATGCGCGGGCAGTGAAGTGGGGTGTCCTAGTTTAGAACCCAATGAACCCCAAGCGCCTGCGCTAAGCTCAAGCCGCAAAACGCCCCCCACCTTGATGCAAGACACCCCGACCTTCGACTGGCGCACCATCAGCGCGCTCAATGCCGTCTCGGCCCTGGCCCAGGTGGGGCAGTTTGGTGTGGCCTATGTCATGCTGCCGGTGTGGTTGGTGGCGCAGGGCTTCGATGCCTCGCAGGTGGGCTTGTTTGCGGCGTCGCTGTGGCTGGGTCAACTGCCGGGGCTGGGCCTGGCGCCGCGCTTGTGCCAGATGCTGGGCGAGCGGCGGGTGGTGGTGCTGGGCCTGCTGTGCACCTTGTGCGCGTTTGCGTGGATTCCGTGGGCGGGCTGGCCCTGGAGCTGGCTGGGCGGATGCCTGGCCGGGTTCGGGCTGGGGCTTCGATGGATTGGTGTGGAGCCTTGGCTGTATGGCATTGCACCTGCACATTCCCGTGGCAGGCTGGTGGGTTTTCATGAAACCTTGATTGCCTTTGCGCCCATTGTTGCGCCCCTCTTGGTCGGCTATTTCGGGGTGCACGGCAATGCCCTGTTTTGGATTGGCGGCCTATTCATTGTGGCGTCCCTGTTGCCTTTGGCCCTGACGCGCGCGCCGGTGCGGACGCCTGCCGCGCCGCTGCCCCAAACCAGCTGGCTTAGTCGCCTGCGTGGCGCCCGCGAGCCCTTGTTCAAACAAGGCCTGGTAACCGCACTGGTGGGCGGCATGATGGAAGCCACCGTTTCCGGCCTGTTTGCGGTGTTCACCCAGGACCACGGCATGTCGGTCAGCCAAACGGCAGAGCTGCTTGCGGTGTTTGGCGTGGGCGGTCTGCTGCTGCAGTATGGCGTGGGCTGGTTTGCCGACCACCGGGGTGTGGCCCAAACCGCGCTCTGGTGCGCACTGGGCACGGTGGCTATATGCATGGCACTGCTAAGCCCCATGCCCTACCCCTTGGTGATGGCAGCGGTGTTTTTGCTGGGCGGCTTCATCATCGCCTTTCTCACGCTGGCGCTGGTGGCCGCCACCATGTCACGCACCGGCACCATGTCGGGCAACGTGAGCACCATGTCCATGGTCTACACCCTCAGCGCAGTGGGCGGCCCGTTGGGCGCGGGCACCATCATCCAAGCCAGCAATGGCGATGCGCTGATGTGGTTGACTGCGGGTGCTGCGGCGTTGATGGTGTGTCTGTTGCTGCGATTGAAGCCCCACGAGCCGCCGCCCAGCCCCGACTTGCGCTGAATGCCAGCGTCGTGACTAGCGGTTCAACTCCGCCAGTCGCTCAGGCGTGCCCACATCGGTCCACGCACCTTGGTACAGCGTGGCACCTACCTGGCCCGCGTCCATGCCAGCGCGCAACATGGCGGCCAGCGGGGCTTTGATGCCGTTGGGGTTGCCGGGCGCAATGCCGCACCAAGCGGCCTCAAAAAAAGCGCGTTTGTACAAAGCAATCGTGCTGAAGGTGTAGCGCGGCGCACCCTCGGTCAACGCGCTGTGCTTGGGCAGATTCAAGGCCAGCCCATCGGCAGACAAGCCAAAGTCGCCGCCCGGGTTGTGCGCGGGGTTGGGCACCAGCCACAGGTGGGCCAGCTCTGCGCTGTGGGCAAAGCGCCCCAGCGCATCTGCGGCAAATACAAAGTCGGGCACAAACACATCACCCGCCGCCACCCAAAACACATCGGCCAGGTGAGGCAGCGCGCGAACAATGCCGCCTGCGGTTTCCAGCGCGCCGCCAAAGTCCCGCCCCTCATGCGAATAGTGCAGTTGCAGCGTGCCCTCGCCCTGAAACGCGCTGCCGAAGCGTGCCTCAATCTGCTCGCCCAGCCACGCGGTGTTGACCATCGCGGCTTGGTAGCCTTCACGGGCAAGGGCCTCGAGGTGCCATTGCAAAAGCGGCTTGCCCCGCACTTGCAGCAGGGGCTTGGGGCAGCTGTCTGTCAAGGGGCGCATGCGCTCGCCGCGCCCGGCGGCCAGCAGCAATGCCGTCATGGGTGCGGCGGGGCTCACCGTGGACTACCGCGTGCCCACACTGGCGCCACTGAAGGCCGCCTGCGCGCCGCGCGGCAGGCAGCGCCAGTAGGCGGGGTGGGCTTCCACTTGGCCGCCCAAGGCCACCGCCGCCTGCCAGCCCCAGCGCGGCTGGTACAAAAAGGCGCGTGCCAGCGCCACCAGGTCGGCATCGCCCGCTTGCAAAATCGCCTCGGCCTCTGCGGGCTCAGTAATCAAGCCCACGGCCGTGGTGGCCATGCCTGTGGCTGCGCGAATGCCGCGTGCCAACGGCACCTGGTAGCCGGTGGCCAAGGGAATCTTTTGCTGGGGCGACACGCCGCCCGAGGACACATGAATGAAGTCGCAGCCCGAAGCCTTGAGCGCTTGGGAGAACACGATGCTTTGCTCCAAGTCCCAACCTCCCTCGACCCAGTCGGACGCTGACAAGCGCAGGCCCAGGCAGCCCTGGTACGCCTTGCGCACGGCGGCAAACAGCTCCAGCGGAAAGCGCATGCGGTTTTCCAGGCTGCCGCCGTAGGCGTCAGTGCGCTGGTTGGCGATAGGCGACAAAAACTCATGGATCAAATAGCCGTGGGCGGCGTGCACTTCAATGGCGTCCACGCCGATGCGCACGGCCCGCAGGGCGGCCGCCACAAAGGCATCGCGCACCCGGGCCATGTCGTCAGTGGTCATGGCATGGGGTGCGGCCTCATGCGGCAGCTGCGGCAGGGCCGAGGGCCCCTCGGTGTGCCAGCCGCCTTCGCTGGGCGCCAGCAGCTGGCCACCTTTCCACGGCAGGGCGCTAGACGCCTTGCGCCCCGCATGCGCCAGCTGAATGCACACCGCAGTATGCGGCGCCAGTGCGCGGGCCCGGTGCAAGCGGTTGGCCAATGCGGCTTCGGTCGCGTCGTCCCACAGGCCCAGACAGGCGGGGGTAATGCGGCCTTCGGGCAGCACCGCAGTCGCTTCAATCGTGAACAAGCCCGCGCCGCTGTTGAGCAAATTGCCCCAGTGCATCAAATGCCAGTCGGTGGCCTGGCCCTCCACCGCCGCGTACTGGCACATGGGCGCCACCACGATGCGGTTGGGCAAGGCCAGACCGCCCTGGGGCGAGGGCAGGGTGAGGGGGGAGAAAAGCAGGCTCATGGGGTGGCGATGGGTGAGGGGTAAAGCGCTGATTTTGCCGCCATTGGGGGCCGCGCTTTGGTGCGCTCCTGTTCCATGGCGCGGCCACCCGCAAAAGCGCATCGTTAAAATGCGCAGAACCGCGCTGGCACCGGCACGCTGGCGCACCGCATTCACGCACATCCCAACCCGGAGTCGATTCCCCATGGCCCATTCCCAGCAAATGGCAAGCGCAATCCGCGCGCTTGCCATGGACGCAGTTCAACACGCCAATTCAGGTCATCCCGGCGCGCCCATGGGCATGGCCGACATGGCCGTGGCCCTGTGGGGCGAGCACCTGCAGCACAACCCCACCAACCCGCAGTGGCTCAACCGCGACCGCTTTGTGCTGTCCAACGGCCACGGCTCGATGTTGATTTATGCGCTGCTGCACCTCACCGGCTACAAGCTGCCCATGGAAGAGCTGAAAAACTTCCGCCAGCTGCACAGCAAAACCGCAGGCCACCCCGAAGTCGGCGTCACCCCCGGCGTGGAAACCACCACCGGCCCCCTGGGCCAGGGCATCACCAATGCGGTGGGCATGGCCTTGGCCGAAAAGCTGTTGGCCAGCGAGTTCAACCGCGAAGGCCATGCGGTGGTCGACCACCACACCTATGTGTTCATGGGCGACGGTTGCCTGATGGAAGGCATCAGCCACGAAGCCTGCTCTCTGGCAGGCGCCTGGAAGCTCAACAAGCTCATTGCCCTGTACGACGACAACGGCATTTCCATCGACGGCCAGGTTGCGCCCTGGTTTATCGACAACACCGCCCAGCGCTTCGCCGCCTACGGCTGGAACGTGATTGCCGCCGTGGACGGCCATGACGCAGCCGCTGTGTCGGCTGCCATTGCCAGGGCCAAAACCAGCAGCGACAAACCCACGCTGATTATTTGCAAAACCGCCATCGGCAAAGGCAGCCCCAACCGCGCCAACACTGCCAAAGCCCACGGCGAGCCCCTGGGTGCGGAAGAAATCAAGCTCACCCGCGAAGCCATCGGCTGGACATCGCCACCCTTCGTTATCCCCAAAGCGGTGTACGCCGACTGGGACGCCAAAGCGGCTGGCAAAGCCCGCGAAAAGGCTTGGAACGCCCAGTTTGCCGCCTACAAAAAAGCCCACCCCGCACTGGCCAAAGAGCTGCTGCGCCGCGTCAGCGGTGCGTTGCCCAAGCACTTTGTGCAAACCGCCGTGGACACGGTGATCGCTGCCCACACCAAGGCCCAAACCGTGGCCTCGCGCAAGGCCTCGCAGCTGGCGCTGGAAGCCTTTACCGCTGCTTTGCCCGAGTTGCTGGGCGGATCGGCCGACCTGACCGGCTCCAACCTCACCAACACGCCTTCTACGCCTAATTTGCGCGTGGATGCCCAGGGCGCGGTGGTCAAAAACGAAGCCGGCCAAAGCGGACGCCACATCAACTACGGTGTGCGCGAATTCGGCATGGCCGCCATCATGAACGGCGTGGCGCTGCATGGTGGCTTTATCCCCTACGGCGGCACCTTCTTGACCTTCAGCGACTACAGCCGCAACGCCATCCGCATGGCCGCACTCATGAAGCAGCGCGTGATCCATGTGTTCACCCACGACAGCATCGGCTTGGGCGAAGACGGGCCCACGCACCAGTCGATTGAGCACGCCGCCTCGCTGCGCCTGATCCCGAACTTGGACGTCTGGCGTCCGGGCGACACGGCCGAAACCGCCGTGGCCTGGACCGTGGCGCTGCAAAACGCCCACAAGCCCACCGC
>CANBQX010000012.1 GCA_947371775.1 Comamonadaceae bacterium | reverse complement strand
TGGCACCAGGCTTTGGTGGACGGGCCCCAGGCGTCCGCAGTCGACCGGCGCGTGCTGGCGCGCATGGCGCGTGGCAAAACCATGTCGGCGCTGGACTTGTTAAGCCTGCAGGCTGCGCGCAAGCGGCTGGTACACGAATGTGCCTCGCTCCTGGGCGATGCCTGGATGCTTTGCCCCACGGTCGTGCACGTTGCACCACTGGTCGCGCCGCTGGAGGCGGATGACGCACTCTTCCACCGCGTCAATTTGCGCACCTTGCAAAACACCTTGCCCGGCAATTTTCTGGACCTCTGCGGCGTGAGTCTGCCGATGGGCACGGGCGCTGCGGAGATGCCGCTGGGCGCACTGATCTCTGGCGCAGCCGGTCGGGATGACGCGCTGCTGGCAGCGGCTTTGGGGGTGGAGCAGTTGCTGGCCGGTTCGGCCCAGTTTGGATAAGTTTTTTTATCAAGGAGTTCTGCAATGGCAAAAGAAATTTTGTGTGGTTTTGGGGTGGATGTGGATGCGGTGGCCGGGTGGCTGGGATCCTACGGCGGGGAAGATTCGCCGGACGATATTTCGCGCGGCCTGTTCGCGGGCGAAGTGGGTTCGCCCCGACTGCTCAAGCTTTTTGAGCGCATGGGCATCAAGACCACCTGGTTCATCCCTGGCCATTCGATTGAAACCTTTCCGGCGCAAATGAAGGCGGTGGCCGACGCCGGGCACGAGATCGGCATCCATGGCTATTCGCATGAAAACCCGATTGCCATGACGCCGGCCCAGGAAGAAGCCGTGCTGGACAAGTGCATTTCACTGGTCGAGCAGCTCTCGGGCAAACGCCCCACCGGCTACGTAGCACCGTGGTGGGAATTCTCCAAAGTCACCAACGAACTGCTGGTGAAAAATGGCATCAAGTACGACCACTCGCTGATGCACAACGATTTTTCGCCCTACTACGTGCGCGTGGGTGACAGCTGGACGCCGATTGATTACGGCAAAAAGCCCGGCGAATGGATGGTGCCGCTGCAGCGTGGCACAGAGACCGACCTGATCGAAATACCGGCCAACTGGTACCTCGATGACCTGCCGCCCATGATGTTCATCAAAAAATCGCCCAACAGCCATGGCTTTGTGAACCCGCGCGACATCGAGCAGATGTGGCGCGACCAGTTCGACTGGGTGTACCGGGAAATGGACTACGCGGTGTTTCCCATCACCATCCACCCCGATGTGGCGGGCCGTCCGCAGGTGCTGCTGATGCTGGAGCGTTTGTTTGCCTATATGAAGTCCCATCCCGGTGTTCGCTTTGTCACCATGGACGAGATGGCCAACGACTTCGCGGCCCGCCATCCCCGCAGCAAAGCCTAAGGGCTGACGACGGACTCACGGCGGACTGACGGCGGATGTGCGGCGTTTGCGGCTCGCTCGGGGGCGAAGAACATTGGAGCAGCGGCGCGGGCCGCATCCAGGGTGAGCACGTGCTCACCCGCCGAGCCGAACGGGCCAAACGCATTCGCGTGATCAACCGGGCGCTGCTGCCCCTGCGGGTCACGGTGAGCGACTGGCAGGGCCGCATGTACCTGGTGGCAGGGCCGACCGGCAAGCAAACCGTGGTCGACAGCCTGCCGCACATCTGGCAGGCGGCACAAGACATGACGGGTCGCAGCCTGGATCCGCTGGCCACGCCCGGATCGGTGCCGCCATGAACGCCCGCATTCCGGTCAATGTGCTGACCGGCTTTTTGGGTTCGGGCAAGACCACACTTCTGAACCGGCTGCTGCGCGATCCTTTGTTCAACAATTGCGCGGTGCTGATCAACGAATTTGGCGCCATTGGCATCGATCACCATTTGGTGGACCGCATAGAGGGCGACACGGTGTTGCTGCAGTCCGGCTGCATTTGCTGCACCATCCGGGGCGACCTGGCCACCGCGATGCGCGATCTGTACGAGCGGCGCGAACGCGGCGAGGTGCCCGCTTTTGAGCGCCTTGTGATTGAGACCACGGGTTTGGCCGACCCGGTGCCGGTGCTCTCGACCGTGATGTACGACCGCGTGCTGCAGCACCATTTTCGGGTGGGCAACGTGGTCACGACCGTAGACGCGGTCAACGGCGCCGCCAATTTGAGCGAGTATCCCGAGTGCCGCAAGCAAGCCGCGGTGGCGGACCGCCTGGTGGTCACCAAATGCGATATCGCAGACGCCACGCTGTGGCCTGCGCTGGTGCAAGCGCTGGGCCAGGTCAACCCCGGCGCGCCCATCGTGGCGTTGGATCCTCTGCACCTGGATGCCCTTGGACTGCTGGGCACCGACCACTTTGACCTGGCGAGCAAAAGCCAGGAAGTCACGCATTGGCTGCAGGCGCCCGCAGCGCGCAACTACCTGTCGATGGGCAGCCAAGAGGCTAGCCCGACCGCTGCCAATCAGCATCGGGACATAGAAGCGTTTGCCTTGGACCTGCCGCAGACGCTGGACTGGACGGTGTTCAGCGTCTGGCTGTCTTTGCTGCTGCACGCGCATGGGGAGCGCATTTTGCGGGTCAAGGGCTTGCTCCATGTCGAGGGTACGGATACCCCTGTGGTGGTGCATGGTGTGCAGCAGTTGGTGCACCCGCCCACGCACCTGGAGCGCTGGCCGAGTGATGACCGCAGTTCGCGCTTGGTGATGATCGTGCGGGGTTTGGCACCGCTGCAAATACAACATTCGCTCAAGCACTACCTGCAGGCATGTTGAGCGCAACGCTTGCCTGCGTTTGGTGCGGCAGCCTCCCCACTGTGCATCACCAATCGGCAGATGCTGCACCAAAAACGAGCGTGAAACTGGCTTACAAGCGGTGTGCGCATCTTTTGTATGCAATCTTGCTGCAGATTGTGGACAAAAAATATTGGCACACTGTTTGCGTAGGGGTATTGCATGAACGCAAGGTCCACCACTTCCCCGGCTGCCATTGAACTGATTGGTTTGAGCAAGCGTTATGCCCCCGGGGCGAAGCCTGCGGTAGACAGCATCAATTTGCGCATCGCCAGCGGTAGCTACTGTTGTTTGCTTGGCCCCTCAGGCTGTGGAAAGAGCACCACCTTGCGCATGGTCGCCGGACACGAGACCGTGACCGAAGGCGATGTGTTGCTCGAGAACCGCAACATCACCGATCTGCCTGCCGCTGCCCGTGGTACGGCGATGATGTTTCAAAGCTTTGCCTTGTTTCCGCACCTCAGTGCCTTGGACAACGTGGCCTTCAGTCTCAAGATGAAAGGCGTGGCCAAAGAGGATCGTTTGGCCCAGGCGCGCAGTCTGCTCGACCGTGTGGCCATGGGGCATTTGGCGGACCGCAAGCCGGCTGAACTCTCTGGCGGACAGCAACAGCGCGTCGCGCTGGCGCGGGCCTTGATTACCCAGCCCCGGGTGCTCTTGCTCGATGAGCCCTTGTCGGCCTTGGATCCGTTTTTGCGCATCCAGATGCGTGCCGAATTGCGCCGCTGGCAAAAAGAACTGGGCCTGACTTTTATTCATGTGACCCATTCGCAAGAAGAAGCCATGGCCCTCGCCGACACCATGGTGGTCATGAACCATGGCGTGATCGAGCAAAGCGGTTCACCGCACGAGATTTACAACCGTCCGGTCAATGAATTTGTCGCCCGCTTCATGGGTGGCCACAACGTGATCGACACCGGCGCGGGAAAAGTCGGCGTGCGTACGGACCACATCGCGCTGGCCTTGGCCGCCGACGGCGAGGCGTCGGGCCGTGCCGGAGCGCATGCCCAGTGGGCAGTCGTATCGGACGTGGAATACCAAGGCACTTACGTGCTGCTCGGCCTGCAAAGTCCGGGCGTCTCTCACACCGCGCATAGCACGGCCCAATGGTCGGTCATGTTGTCCGAAGGTGTGTTTGCCGCGCAACCCCTGAAGGTGGGTGACGTGGTGCGCATGTCCTGGTCACCCGAGGCGGAACACCCGCTGGCCGACTGAATTGCATTCTTGTATTGGTTGTTTTCCCTGTGTCCCACCCCGCGCTTCGCAAGAAGTTTTTTTCATCTCCAAGGAGTTTTCCCTATGTCGACTGATTCGAAAGAAGTTCTCACCACGGCCGCCCCGGTGCAACGCCGTACCTTGCTCAAGGGCACTGCCGGTATTTTGGCTGCGGGTGTGTTCCCAGCGGTGCATTCCTCTGAGCCCATCGTGCTGCGTTACCTCGGTACTGCGGTGAACCAGGACAAAGAAATCGCCGAAAAATTCAAGGCCGATACCGGTGGCAAAGTGGTGATCCAGTACGTGGCGGTGACCACCGACGACGTGCTCAAACGCGCCATCACATCACCCAACAGCTTTGACCTGCTGGACTCCGAGTACTTCCAATTGCGCAATCTGGTGCCCACCGGCAACCTGAAAGGTATTGATACCAAGCGCATCAAAAACGCCGACAAAATTACCTCGGTGTTCACCACCGGTAAGGTGGCGGGCAAGACCATTGGTGACCAGGGCACGGCGCCCAAGAAAGTGATCTTCTTGGAAGGCGAAAAGTCCAAAACCTTCGCGTCCAGCCCCACCCAGTACATGTCGCTGATCCCAACCACCTACAACGCCGACACGCTGGGCATCCGCCCCGACCTGATCAAGCGCCCCATCAGCTCCTGGGCTGAATTGCTGAACCCTGAGTTCAAGGGCAAGGCGTCCATCCTGAACATTCCGTCCATCGGCATCATGGACGCTGCCATGGTGGTGGAAGCCATGGGCATCTACAAGTACCCCGACAAGGGCAATATGACCAAGAAGGAAATTGACCTGACCATCAAGACCCTGATTGAAGCCAAAAAGCAAGGCCAGTTCCGCAGCCTGTGGAAAGACTTCAATGAGTCCGTCAACCTGATGGCGTCTGGCGAAGTGGTGATTCAGTCGATGTGGTCGCCTGCGGTCACTGCCGTGCGGACCAAGGGCATTGCCTGCACGTTCCAGCCGCTCAAAGAGGGCTATCGTTCATGGGCCTCCGGCTTTGGCATGCCTTCCACTTTGACCGGTGCCAAGTTGGACGGCGCGTACGAGTTCATCAACTGGTTCCTGGACGGATGGGCAGGTGCTTACCTGAACCGCCAGGGTTACTACAGCGCTGTGTTGGAAACTGCCAAATCCAAAATGGAAGCCTATGAGTGGGCTTACTGGATGGAAGGCAAACCTGCCACCAAAGACATCAAGAGCCCACACGGCGACTTGCTGGCCAAGGCAGGCGAGACCCGCGACGGTGGCAGCTACGAGCAGCGCATGGGCTCGGTGGCCTGCTGGAACGCCTTGATGGACGAAAACGTCTACATGGTGCAAAAGTGGAACGAGTTCGTCGCTGCTTAAGCGCCGTACTTTGAACCCACAACGCAAACAACGGGTGACCCAACGATGAGCCAAGCCGCGCCACAGTCACCCGCCTTTGCCGGATTGCCACCAGGCCGCAGTATTGCGGCCTGGTGGCAAGCGCTGCCTTTGAGTCTGGTTTTTTTCTTGTTTTTTCTGGTGCCTTTGGCATTGGTGTTGATGGTCAGTTTTTGGGACTACAACCAGTACGAGTTGATCCCTGGCTTTACGTTCAAAAGCTATATCGCAGTATTTGAAGGATGTGGCAGCGCAGACGAGCTGTGCACCACGTTCAAAACCTATCTCTCGACCCTGAAGTTCAGTGCCCTGGTGTGGCTGATCACGCTGCTGGTCGGTTTCACGGTGTCGTATTTCCTGGCTTTTTGTGTGCGCTCCAGCGGCGCGCAAACGCTGCTCTTCGTGCTGTGCACGATTCCTTTTTGGACATCGAATGTCATTCGCATGGTGTCCTGGGTTCCTCTCTTGGGCCGCAATGGCTTGGTCAATCAGGCCTTGGTGGGCGCGGGCCTGGTGCAGCAGCCGGTCGAGTGGATGCTGTTCTCCGATTTCTCGGTGGTGCTGGCCTTTGTGCATCTGTACACCATGTTCATGATCGTGCCGATTTTTAACTCCATGATGCGCATTGACCGCAGCCTGATCGAGGCCGCGAGCGACGCTGGCGCCAGTGCCATGCAAACGCTGTGGAATGTGATCATCCCGCTGTGCCGCACCGGCATCATCATCGGATCGATCTTTGTGATCACCATCGTGATGGGCGACTTCGTCACCATCGGCGTCATGGGCGGGCAGCAAATCGCGTCGGTGGGCAAGATCATCCAGGTTCAAGCTTCCTACCTTCAGTTTCCGCTGGCAGCGGCCAACGCCATCATTTTGTTGGCCATTGTGTTGATGATCATCTGGGCGCTGACGCGCTTGGTGGACATCCGCAAGGAGTTGTAAATTGACTGCTGAAAAGCGCCCTGCGGGTTTCTGGCCATTGGCCTTGTTTTTTGCCGCCTTTGTCTTGTTTTTGTATGGCCCCATGCTGGTGATCGTGGTGCTGAGTTTTCAGGGGCCCGAGGGCGGGCTCACCTTTCCGCTGCGTGGCGTATCGCTGCACTGGTTTTACAAGCTGGCAGAAGGTTTGGGCGTGGTCGATATTGGTGCGGCCTTGCAGCGCTCGCTGGGACTGGGCCTGGTCGTGATGGCCATCACCGTGGTGTTTTCGGTACTGGCCGGTTTGGCCTTTCGTAAAAAATTGCGTGGTGGCAACCTCTTGTTTTTTGTGGTGGTGGCAAGTCTCATCATGCCGTCCATCATCGTCTCGCTGGGCATTGGTCTGGAGTTCCGTTTGATGGACACAGCGCTCAAGTTCCTCTTCGGGGCCTGGGGCATGGACGACACCCTGGCGAACTTTGGCACCTCGCTGGGGCTGTACACCTCTGCGCTGGGCGCACACCTGACCTGGACCCTGCCATTTGGTCTGCTCATCATGTTTGCGATCTTCAACCGCTTCAACCCTGCCTATGAAGAAGCCGCCCGTGACCTCGGCGCCACCCCGTGGCAAGGCTTTGCCCATGTGGTGCTGCCGCTGATCGCACCCTCGGTGGTGGGCATTGGCATGTTCGGCTTCACCCTGAGCTGGGACGAAATTGCCCGCACTTCGCAAGCGATTGGTGATGTGAATACCCTGCCGCTGGAACTTCAGGGCCTCACCAGCACGGTCACCACGCCTTCCATTTATGCCCTGGGCACGGTGACCATGGTGGTGTCCTTTGCGGTCATGGGCTTGACCGTGGGGCTTGCACGGCTGCTGGAAAAGCGCAAAAAGGCGGCGCGATGATGGCGTGGGTGTCTCGCCATGGCTGAAGCCGCTGCCTGGACGGAAGAGGGCATTTACCAGCGCATGGTGCAAACCATTCGCAACCACCAATTGCAGCCCGGCACCAAGCTGGGCGAGGATAGGCTCGCCAGCGCCTTTGGTGTGTCGCGCACCCGCATTCGGCCGGTACTGGCGCGCCTGGCGGGTGAGCAAGTGGTGACCCTCACGCCGAACCGGGGTGCCACGGTGGCACGGCCCACAGAGCAAGAGGCGCGCGAGGTGTTTCAGGCCCGCGCACTGATTGAACCCACGCTGGTGTCAGCCTTCATGGAGCGTGCCACGGACGCTGAATTCCAGATCTTGGGCCAGTGCATTGCGCAGGAAGAGTCTGCCCGCATGCAAGGCGACCGGCACCGGGCCATTCGGCTGGCGGGTGAGTTTCATTTGCACATCGCGACATTCGCCCAGCACCAGACGCTGGGGCGCATCATGGGCGAGCTGGTATCGCGCACCTCCTTGGTATTGATGGCCTATGGGCAACCCTCTGCCCTGGCTGCCGCCGCGGCCACAAGCGCCTGCGGCTGCCACGACCATCGTGCCCTGCTCGACGCCATGCGCCTCGGTGACCGCGCTCTGGCCGAGCTCTTGATGCAAGCGCACTTGCGCAGTCTGGCCGCTGAATTGCGGTTTGCCCCCGCGCGCGTACCGGCGCCGAACCTGCAGAGCTTGTTTCGATCCCAAGATGCCACGTCTGCTGCTGATTAATCCCAACACCTCCGAGGCGGTGAGCGCCTTGCTCTTGCGCCATGCGCAGGCGGCCCTGGGGTCCAAGGCCGAGGTCGAGGTGGTGACCGCCCGATTCGGCGCACCGTACATTGCGTGCGAGGCCAGCTTTGCGGTG
Organism: Comamonadaceae bacterium; assembly: GCA_947371775.1. Lineage (GTDB taxonomy): Bacteria > Pseudomonadota > Gammaproteobacteria > Burkholderiales > Burkholderiaceae_C > Allorhodoferax. The sequence continues at coordinate 16,273 of CANBQX010000012.1, read as the reverse complement.
GCAGGCCACGCGGTGCTGGATGCCTGGGCCGCTGCATGTGCTGAGGTGCAGACGCATTGCAAAGCGCCGTTTGATGCGGTGCTGATTGCCTGCTTCGGTGACCCTGGCCTGCTGGCGCTGCGCCAGATCTGCCCGGTGCCGGTGACGGGCTTGGCGGAGGCCGCCTTCTTCACTGCCGCACAGCAAGGACCTTTTGCCGTCGTGACCGGTGGTGCGGCCTGGGGGCCGATGCTCTTGCGCTTGGCGCACAGCCTGGGCTATGGCGAGTCTTTGTCTGCGGTTCACACCGTGGCTGCCAGCGGCGCCGAGTTAGCGCGTGACCCTGCGGCGGCCCACGCCTTGTTGGGCAAGGCCTGCCAATCGGTGGCGCTGGACAGTGGCGCGCAGTCGGTCATCTTGGGCGGCGCTGGCTTGGCCGGCATGGCACAGGCAGTGCAGGCCCAGGTGCCGATTCCCGTGATTGACAGCGTGCTGGCAGGGGTTCAACACGCATTGCACTTGTGCGGGACACCGGTGCACGTCCAAGCCGCATCACCCGCATGGACGGGCGTGTCGCCCGAATTGGCGGCCTTGGGCGCTTAAGCGCATCCCATCGCGCAGCCGTCGCTGCGCGGGTCGTGGGCGCCACGCAGGCCGTCGCTGCCGATGACGATCGCGCCAGGGTGTCCCATCAAAGGGCTGTGCGCCGCCACCGTGCTGATGCTGTGACCGCGCTGTACCAATTCGTTGCGCACTGCGAGGGGCACATCGTCTTCCAGCTTGAGCGAATCGCGTGCATCAGAGAAGGTTTTGCCTAACAAATACCGCGGTTCGGCCAAGGCCTCCAATGGGTCCATGCCGTAATCAATCAGGCGCGTCAGCACGGCGGCCAAGGTTTGCGGTTGGCCGTCGGCCCCTTGGGTGCCGTACACCATGCGGGTGCGCCCTTCGCGTTGGTAGATGCCTGGGTTCAGGGTGTGGAACGGTCGTTTGCCGGGGGCTAAGGCATTGGGATGCGTGGGGTTCAGCGAAAACGAGGCCCCTCGGTTATGCCATATCAAGCCCGTGTCGCCGACCATGACACCACTGCCCCAGTCGTAATAGACAGTGGCGAGCAGGGACACGGCATTGCCAACGGCATCCACCGCGCCCACATACACCGTATCGCCGGTTTGGAAGGGTTGCGGCCAGGGCAGGGCGTGTGCGGTGCGGATGCGCGATGCCAAGGTGTCGAGATGGTCCTTGGAGAGCAGGCGCTCTCGGGGGACATCTACAAAGTCGGGATCAGCCAAATAGCGATTGCGGTCCATAAAGGCTTGTTTGGTGGCCTCCACCAGCAGGTGGTAATGGTCGGCGCTCCCCTGGGCAATTCGGGACAGGTCAAGCCGCTCCAACACGCCCATGATTTGCAGAGTGGTAAGCCCTTGCGTGGGTGGCGGATGGGCCAGCAAGCGGCCACCCCGGTAGTCCACCGCCAGGGGCGTCTCCACCTTGGCGCGGGTGCGTGCTATATCGGCCAGGGTCAGCGGCGAGCCTGCCGCTGCCAAGCCATGCGCAATCCGCTGCGCCAATGGCCCGTCGTACAAGTCGCGCGCGCCGCGCTCGGCCAGCGTCTCCAGCGTGCGGGCCAATAGCGGCTGCTTGCGCACGCTGCCCACCGGCGGCGTCTGTCCCTGCTCAGAAAACGCCCGGAAGATGTCGGGCATTTGCCCGCGTTCGCTGGCGCGAAAGTCCAGCCAGAAGCGCTCAGAGGCCGTGATTTCAAACCCGTCGCGTGCCAGGGCAATGGCGGGTGCCAGCAAGGAGCCCCAACTCCGGCTACCGCCCCAATCCTGGCGACTGATGTCGAACGCCTGTCCCAGCGCATCGGCTGCACCGGCCGTGGTCAAGGCCGAGCGCGGGCCGCGCGTCGGAATGCTGTCGCGGTAGCCATCCAAGGTGCCGGCGGCCTGTCCGATACCGGAGATGCTTTGCACCTTGCCGTGTGCGTCAGCCACCAGCATCAGCACGTCGCCGCCCCAACCACAAAAGTGGGGGTAGGTCACGCTCAGTGTTGCAACGGTGGCAATCGCTGCTTCGATGGCGTTGCCGCCGGATTGCAGCACGTCGACACCGGTTTGGCTTGCCAGCGCATGCGGGCTGGTCACCATGCCGGTGCGGGAGTGGGCGCTCTTGGCGGGCGTGGCGCTCATGGATGGATCGACAGCATGTGCTGGTAAATCTGCCCCGGCGTGGTGAACCACACGTCTCCCGCGTCCCGCGCACGCACCAAATGTTCCAAGGCTTTGCGCAAATGCAGCAGGCGGTGAGGCTGGCCCACGATATAGGGGTGCAGTGCAATGCCCATCACCAGCGGCTGGCGGGCCGCTTGGCGGCGCATTTCATCAAAGTGGTCGGTAATCAGTTCGCCAAATGCGCGTCCGTCCATCAAGCGACCCATGACCATGGGAATATCGTTCACCTCTTGCGGATACGGGATCGACCACAGCGTTTGGCCGGAGCGGGTGCGCATGCGGGTCGGTTGGTCGTCGTGGCACCAGTTCAGCGTGTAGCCGTAGCCGGTCTCGGCCAGCAGGTCGGGTGTCACCAGGGTCTCTGAAATCCACGGTGACAGCCAGCCTGCGGGTGCGGCGCCACTGCGCTCTAGCATGCGTTGGCGGCAGCCGGCCAGCAGGGCGCGTTCATCGGCTTCGCTCAAATCGGATTGGCGCATCGCGTTGCTGTGGCCGTGGCCGATCAACTCGTCGCCGCGCGCCACCAGGGCTTGCACCAGTTCAGGGCAGTGCTCGTACAGGGCGGTGTTGATGAGTGCGCCTGTGGGCAAGTCCAGGTCGTCAAACAAGTCCAGGCAGCGCCATGCACCCACGCGGTTTCCGTATTCGCGCCAGGCGTAGTTCAGCACGTCGGGCTGCGGTGAGGCAGGCCCGAGGTTGGCACCCAAGCCGCTGCCAAATGCAAAGTGCTCCACATTAAAGCCCAGGTACACGGCCAGGCGGGCGCCCTGCGGCCAGCAGTAGTCGGGCCGCTCCCCAATGGCCTGGTAGTCGAAGCGGCCACTGGTGGCCAGGGGTGCCAGGGGCATGGTGGTGGTCATGCCGCTGCTCCGTTGGCAGCAGGCCAGGGTGCGGCCAAGCCCGCACGCACCAGCATCCACTCGGCGCTGTCATTCCAGACGTCCATTTGCACAATCAGGCCCTCGCGCACCACATAGCGATCCACATAGCGGTTGCCCTCAAACGGCGTGCCGTCGGGCCAGGCGCCGTAGAGCGTGCCGATGTTGTAGACGATCGCCTCGCGGTCGGTGGCGCCTTGCACCACGTCGGTCTGCTCAAAGCGCTTTTTGACCCAGGCGTAGCGCGTGGCGTTGAATGCGCTGCACTCTGCGGGGTCGCGCATTTCGCGCCCGCCGGTGAAGCGAATGCGCAGGGCCGGCGAGACAAAGGCGCGCGCCGCCACCGGGTCGGGAATCATGATGGTGCGCAGAAAGGTTTCGACCAGCTCAAGTGGTGCGAGGGAAACGGGATGTGGCATGGTGGAAATTCGGTCTGGTCATTGAGGCCTGCGACGGTGCAGGCCTTTGCCCGTTGGATTGCAACTTCTGCGCCAATGAAAACGTGAATTTGCCGTTTATAAACGGCTTTTTTGAGCTTTTTGACATAAATCATGGCTCTTGAAAGCTTGGTTTACCATAATGGGGCTTTGAATCAAGCCCAGAAATGGTGCGCCACCTCAATTTGTTACAAGGTTTGTATAGGATGCGTCGACTCTGGCTCCTATTGCTCATTTGGACGAGCGCGGCTTTTGCAGCCGACCCGTCGCAGGTCTTGCTGTGGCCGACCATTCCCTTTATTCGAGGCCAGGACTTGTGTCAGTACCAGGATGCCTATGGGCGCAGCAAGACTGAAAATGCCCATGCTATGACGCAAAACATGATCAGCCTCTTGCGTGAGGGTGCGAGTGCGAGCGCTGCCTTTGCCATGGTCGCTGCAATGGACGAAGTGACCAACAAAAACCGGGCGGCGGCCAGCGCGGGCTTGGGCATGGACGTGATCCTCGAAGGCAGCCTCAAGGCGTCTTTGGATGCCATTTACCGCGATGTCAACCCGCCGCAAAAGAGAGTGGCGTTTTTCAATCCCTCGCCCTTGATTCAAGTGGTGCACGAATTGCACGACCAAAAGCGCCAGGGTTACTTGGACCAACGCTACTTGGCGGGACTCAGCGGCGTGGTGTGGGGCATTTATTCATTCAGCCCGAACTGCCGCGGTGACGTGACTGTGACGCTGCATATTGAAACCAAGGCCGGTACCACCTACAACTTCCAGGGACAAGGCACGCCAGAGGCGGTGATGCAGGGAATCGCAGGCCAGGTATTTGAGTTTTTCCAGAAAACCCAATTCCCTTCCAAGGTCAAGTATGGAAGCGGCTTTATCGAACTATTGGGCGCGCCGGGCACGCCAATCAGCCATGCCACTTCACCCGAAAACGCCGAAAAGTCGTGCAAGCAAGTGCAAGGTCGCCTGCCTACGGCCGAGGAATATGTGTTCTTGTCCAGCCTGGGTGACTGGAGCGGCGGCGTGACCCTTCGCCACGAATTTTGGGCTATGGCCGACGGCATGGTGATGGCGCCGGACCTGCCCAATCCCAGCCCGGTACGCAAATCCGAAGAAATTCGGGTCAACGAATACCATTTCTACTGCGTGCGCTGACCCTGGGGCGCAAGCGCCCCTAACACTGGCGATTTAGCTTGCCAGTGCTGCCTTGACGGCTGCTGAAACGGCCGACATTTCGGCTTTGCCGGCCAGGCGGGTTTTGACCACGCCCATCACCTTGCCCATGTCGCCCGGGCCTGCAGCACCCAGTTCCACCACGATGGCCTTGACGGCTGCCAGCACTTCGTCCGCCGACATACGCTGGGGCAAGTAGGCCTGCAGCACTGCGATTTCCGCGGTTTCCTTGGCGGCCAGGTCGTGGCGGGCAGCCGACTCGAAAGCCGCTACCGAGTCTTTGCGCTGTTTGATGAGCTTGTCCACCAAGGCCACGACGGCCGCATCGTCGAGCACGATGCGCTCATCCACTTCGCGCTGCTTGCAGGCCGCCAGCAGCAGACGGATGGTGCCCAGGCGCTCGCTGTCTTTGGCGCGCATGGCCGTTTTCATATCTTCGGTAATCTGGTCTTTGAGGGACATGGCCGAGGCCTCCTTGGGTGGCAATGGGGGGTGAATAAGTGAAAAAAGCCCGCCGGAGCGTCCTCGGGCGAGCTTTTTGTGCCGTTCAGACCGCGTGCGGTCTGCAAAAACTTAGAACAGTTTTTTGGGCAACTGCATGCTGCGAATGCGCTTGTAGTTGCGCTTCACGGCTGCGGCTTTTTTGCGCTTGCGAATCGCGGTGGGTTTCTCATAGAACTCGCGGGCGCGCAAGTCGGTGAGCAAGCCCAGCTTTTCGATGGTGCGTTTGAAGCGGCGCAGTGCGACGTCAAAGGGTTCGTTCTCTTTTACACGGATCGTGGTCATTACGTAATGGATTCCAAAATGTGCCGACGAGGGTCATGAGGGAAGATCGGGCCGCTCATGCCAGGTTCAGCGAAGGCCCCGCTAAAAAGTTGATCAGGCAGCGGGGGTTTGCCAGCAAAGCCTCGGATTATAGCCTCTATGCCTCAGGCGGTGGTCAAGGCCAAACTCTCAGCCAATGCCGAGGCACACGCATGCGCGCTGGCCCAAGCCCATTGGAAGTTGTAGCCCCCCAGCCAGCCAGTGACATCGACCACCTCCCCAATGAAATACAGGCCTTTCTGGCGCGACTCCATGGTCTGGCTGGACAGCGCCTCGGTGCTGACGCCGCCGGCTGTGACCTCGGCTTTGCGGTAGCCCTCGGTGCCGTCAGGGGTGATTTCCCAGCGGGAAATGCGTTCGGCCAATGCATGGAGCGCCCGGTCGGGCGTGTCGGCCACCGATCGGCCCCAGGGCTGGTTCAACGTTTTCCCCTGGTCGGTCCACGCGTCTGCCAGGCGGCTCGGCAACCAGGTGGCCAATTCGTTGGACAGCAGCTTGCGCGAGCGGGCTTTGGCCTGCAGCAGTTCCTGCGCGATCTCTGTTTTGGGTGCCAAATTCAGGCGAATCGGGGTGTTTTCCTGCCAATAGCTCGAGATCTGCAACACGCCCGGGCCACTCAGGCCCCGGTGGGTGAACAGCAGGTCTTCGTCAAAGGCCATGCTGGCCTTTTTGCTGCCGGTCGCAATTTGTACCGGCAAGGACAGTCCCGCCAGCGCAGCGAAGGGTGCCCAGTCTTCGGGCGCGAACGTGAGGGGCACCAGCGCCGGGCGGGGCCTCACCATGGGCAATCCGAACTGGTCGGCGATGCGGTAGCCAAAATCTGTGGCGCCGATCTTGGGGATGGACAAACCGCCGGTGGCAATGACCACGGCACGGCAGGCGACAGGGCCTTTCGCGGTGTCCAGCAGATAGCGCGCGGCACTCGATGCGCCTTCGGCTGCAATGCGCAGTGACTTGACCGCACACGGCTGCCAGCGCGTGACCTGACCCGCTGCACATTCGGCCAGCAGCACCTGGATGATGTCTTCGGCCGATCGGTCGCAAAACAACTGGCCTTTGTGTTTCTCGTGGAAGGCCACACCGTGTTTTTGCAGCAGTGCCACGAAGTCGCGTGGCGTGTAGCGGGATAGCGCCGAGCGGCAAAAACGCGGGTTGTCGCTCAAAAAATGGGCGGCGGTCGTGTCCAGGTTGGTGAAATTGCAACGCCCACCCCCGGAGATGCGGATTTTTTCAGCGACTTTCTCTGCATGGTCAAGGACCAGCACCTTGAGGCCGCGCTGGCCCGCCTGTCCTGCGCAAAACAGTCCCGCCGCACCGGCACCCACCACGACCACATCAAAAAATTCCATGGTCGCGAGTGTAGGTGCCCGCCCAAGCCCCTTGAGGTGCGGGGTTTAGGCGACCAGCGGCAGACTGCGGTGGCGTTTGCCCGTCAGCGTGAACAGCGCATTGGACACGGCAGGCGCCAATGGCGGCAGGCCAGGCTCGCCCACTCCGGTGGGCTTGCGCGTGCTGGACACCACATGCGTTTCGACGACCGGTGCTTGCGCCATTTTCACCATGGGGTAGTTGGTGAAGTTGGTTTGCTGCACCACGCCATCGACGATGTCGATCTTGCCCCACAGGGCCGCAGACAGGCCAAAGACCACCGCGCTCTCCATCTGCTGGGCCACCAGTCCGGGATTGACCACCGTGCCGCAGTCGATCGCGCACACCACGCGGTGTACCCGGGGCACACCGTCCTGAACCGAGACTTCAGCGACTTGGGCGACGATGGATCCAAAGGACTCGTGCAAGGCAATGCCACGGGCACGACCCGCGGGTAACGCGCTGCCCCATTTGGCTTGTTCCGCCGCCAGGTTGAGCACGGCCAAATAGCGAGGCGCTTCTTGCAGCAAGCTGCGTCGAAATTCGAGCGGATCTTTGTGGCTGGCAGCTGCCAGCTCATCGATAAAGCTCTCCGAGAAAAACGCGTTGTGCGAGTGACCCACAGACCGCCAAAAGCCCACGGGAACGCCCATGTGGGTGGTCACATGCGCCATGCGCTGGTGGGCAAAGCCGTAGGGCAGGTCAAACAAGCCTTCCGCGGTTGTTTTGTCAGGCATATCGACCGGTCCTGCCAGCAGGGGCACGGCACGCTCCATCCAACGGGGCGAAATCGCGTCGCCGGCCGATTGGATGCGCAGGCTTTGGGGCTGGCCTTGGGCGTCGAATGTGGCTTTCAGGCGCGCAGCGTGCATGGGGCGGTAAAAGTCGTGGCCCATGTCCTCTTCACGCGACCAGGACAGTTGCACCGGCTTGCCACTGGTAGCCTTGGCAAGCTTGGCGGCTTGGGCGATGAAGTCCACCTCCAAGCGGCGTCCAAAGCCGCCGCCCAGCAGGGTGACGTGCAAAGTCACATCGGATTGGCTGATGCCCGCAGCTTTGGCGGCCGCCTCGCGCGCCGAGGACGGTGCTTGGGTAGGTGCCCAAATCTCGAGCTTGCCGTCTTTGAACTGGGCCGTGCAGTTCATCGGCTCCATGGTGGCGTGGGCCAGGTAGGGTGCGGTGTAGCTGGCTTCCAGGGTCTGGGCCGCAGACTTTTCTGCGCCGTCAATGTCGCCCTTGGTGTGGAAAGCCAAGCCGCTTTCTTTGTCGAGCTGGTTTTGCAGTTCGGCGGCAATGCTTTGAGAGTTCAAAGCGCCTTTGCTGCGTTGCTGCCATTGGGTTTGAACCGCTTGTGCACCTTGGCGTGCGTGCCAGGTGGTTTTGGCAACCACGGCAAAACCTGCGTTTGCGCCACGCAGGGGCTCCAGTGCCACCACCTGCTGAACCCCGGGCAAGGCCAATGCCGCCGCTGTGTCGAGCGCACCGGCGCTGCCACCCAGCATGGGCGACATGCGCACTGCGGCAAACACCATATCCGGCAGGCGTACGTCCAGGCCGAACTGCGCACTGCCGTTGGTTTTGCTCACCAAGTCGGTACGCGGTGCGGACGTGCCTACCAGCTTCCAGTCTTTGCGGTCTTTGGGTGTCACATTGGCGGGCTGGCTGGCAGCCGCGGCCTGCGCAAATTCGCCAAAATTGGCAGATTTTCCGGACGCGTGCTTGAGCACACCCTTGTCGATGGTGATGTCAGACGCGCTTACCTGCCACCGTGCTGCAGCGGCTGCCACCAGGCTGGCTCTGGCGGTGGCTGCGGCCATGCGAAGCGGCTCCCAGGCGTCGGTAATACTGGATGAACCGCCGGTCACGACCAGGCCGAGTTCACGGGCCAGTTTGCTCACCACCCATTCGCCGGCGCGAATGGAAGCGGGGTTGGCGCCTTCGCGGTAATCCAAGGGATGAAACGGCAACGTGCCCAAGAGCATGGCCACATTGCCGTAGATGGCGTCGGTTCCGGCCTGTTCTAAATGCACCTGGGCCAATCCAACATCGAGCTCTTCTGCCACCAGCATGGACAAGCCGGTGTAGACGCCTTGACCCATTTCGCTGCGCGGCATGGCCAGTACGATGGAGCCATCCTGCGCAATTTTGATCCAGCCGTTCAGTGCCACCGCGTCCTGGGTGGCCAGCATATTGGCGGCACTGCCCAGTCGCGAGCGCGGGGGCAAAGCACCCCAGCCGACCACCAAAGCGCCAGTGGCACCCAAGGCACTCAATATCCAGGTACGGCGCTTCATGCTTGCACCTCTTGCGTTGGGGCGGGGCTTTGCGCCACGACCGCGCCGGTGGCACGGTGAATGGCAGCGCGCACCCGTTGGTAGGTTCCGCAGCGGCAGATATTGCTCACTGCATCTTCGATCTCGGCGTCGCTGGGTTTGGGGTTGCGCTCAATCAGCGCGGAAGCGGCCATCAACATGCCGCTTTGGCAATAGCCGCACTGCGGCACTTGTTCGGCCACCCAGGCGAGTTGCAAGGCATGGGGTTTCTCAGGCGTGCCCAGAGATTCAATGGTGCGAATCGCCTTGCCTTCCAAAATGGAAGCGGGCGTGACACACGAACGCATGGCCACGCCATCGACGTGTACGGTGCAAGCGCCACAGGCGGCCACACCGCAGCCAAATTTGGTACCCGTCAGGTTGAGCTGGTCGCGCAGCACCCACAGCAGGGGCATGTCGGGTTCGGCGTCGGCCTGAACCGCTTTGCCATTGATCGTCAAGTTCATGGAAAATTCCCGTTTTTGTGAGGGTTCCCATGTTAATGCACGGTTTTGATGTGCGGCATGGCGCCGCCGCAAATTCCCCTGGCGCTTGTCAGCCTTGAATTTGTTGCAGCGCGGCCTGCGGAGAATTCAAAGCCGCCTGCAGTCCGTCCAGGACATGGCCCACCACAATCACACTGGGGCTGCCCAGTTGCTCAGCTTGCAGCGTTGCATGCAGTGTTGCCAAGGTGGCCATCGCGTGGCGCTGGGTGGGCAGGCTGGCGTTTTGCACGATCGCCACCGGCGTGTCGCTTGGCAGACCTTGCAATAAATCATGTTGAATGTGGGCCGCGCCGCTCACACCCATGTAAATGACCAGCGTGAGTTTGGCCTGGTGGGCGGTGTGCGCCAGCGCCACCCAGTCCGTGCCCCGGTCGCCGGGTTTGGCGTGCCCGGTGACGAACACCACACCATGGGCGTGTTCGCGGTGGGTGAGCGGTACGTTCAAACTCCCCATCGCGGCCAGGCCTGCGGTAATGCCATTGACCACCTCAACCGCAATGCCCGCCGCCTGCAGCGCTTCTACCTCTTCGCCGCCGCGCCCGAACACAAACGGGTCGCCGCCTTTGAGGCGCACCACTTGCTCGCCGCGCAAGGCCTCGCTGAGCATGAGTTTTTCAATAAAGGCCTGGGGTGTGGACGCGCAGCCGCCACGCTTGCCGACATAGACGATGCGTGCCTCGGGCTGCGCGTGCGTCAGCACCGCTTCGTTGACCAAATCGTCTACCAGCAGCACCGTGGCGTTGGCAATGGCTTTGACCGCTTTGAGCGTGAGCAATTCCGGGTCGCCCGGGCCCGCGCCCACCAGCGTGACTTTGCCCAGAGAGGGTGAGGCGTGCGTTGCCATCAGCTGCCGCCTCCTATGCATCGCACCAAGTGGGCGATGTGATCGACTTGTTGGGCAATCGGCGCGGGCACCGGCACCTGGCCCTCCAGCACCTCGCGTATGTAGCCTGCGGTTGACGCCGCATCGATCGCAGTGGGTAGCGCAGGCAGTTCGTTCAAAGTTCCTGCCTGCGGCGCTTGCAGCACGACCGACTGCCCCTGCACAAAGCCCTGCATTTTCGGCATGCGCCTGGCGTCGGCGACCGCCTCACCTTCGGTGCCGCGCAGCAGCAGTGCGTTGGTCTGGGTCAGCGCCAAGGTGGCGGCCATGGAGTCGGCGTATTCGGGGTGGGTGTAGCTGGTCACCAGCAGGCTGGCGCCCTCACAGGGGTTCATGAGTTTGACCAGGCTGTGGGCCGAATTGCGCAAGTTCACGACCCGGCGCACATTGAGCAATCGTTGCAGCCCAGGGTGCAGCAGGGCGGTCGGCAGATAGGCCACGCTGCCCGACGCAATCGGGCCCACGGCGGTGCAGGGCGCAATGCCCAGCGCGGCGAGCACCTCGGCGGTGAAGACGCGCGTGTTTTCGGTGGCGACACCGTGGATCAGCACCGGCAGGCCCTGGCGCGCCAGCAGCAGAGCCAGCAAGGGCGTGAGCCCCGGCAGCTTGCGCGCACCGTTGTAGCTGGGGATGACGATGACCGGACCATCGTCGGCGGGCACGCGCTGCAAGCGCGTGGCCGTTGCGTCCAGAAAGCCCGCCATTTCTTCGGGGGTTTCGCCCTTGATGCGCATGGCCAGACAGAACGCACCCACCTCGAGGTCGGTGACGGTCCCGTCCAGCAATTGGCCCCACAGCGCGCAGGCTTGGGCGCGGCTGAGCGCGCGTGCACCCTCTTTGCCACGCCCGATTTCTTTGAGGTAAATGCCAATGCCCATGGCGCGATTGTCGGTGAGCGCTAACTATGGGGCGCTATGTGCTTATGACTGCGCCAATACTGGTAGCGCCAGGCCGTGGCAAAGCCCGCTTTTTGGTAGAGACCGAGCGCCACGGTGTTGCTGGTTTCGACTTGCAAAAAGACGCGCTCGATTCCTTTGGCAAGGGCGTGGGCCGCCAGCCCGGCAAGAATCTGCGACGCCAGACCCTGGCCTTGGGCGCTGGGGCGGGTGCGCATGCCATGCACGCTGAGCCAGCCCCGGCTGATCACGCCCACGCCTGCGGCAAGCGTCTGCCCCTCCCGCTCGACATGGGCATAGACCGCATGGGCACTGCGGCTGAGCAGTTGCACCCGGTTGGCACCGTCCTGTGGGTCAAAGCCGTCTGCGGTGTAGACCAACGCCCATGGCGGCGTGGGCCGGGCTTGAATGACGACTTGCTCAGAGGCGGCGAGTTCGAGCAATTTCTGCGTTGGCGCCACTTGCACATGCACTGGCTCGTCCGGCGCGTAGCCCATGGTTGCCAGGGCAGCGGTGACCGCGGGCGACAGCACATGCTCGGGCAGGCGAAACACCGTGGGCCAATCGCGTTGCCGGTAGTGCGCTTGCACGGTGTGCAGCGCCTCCAAGCTCAGTGCGCCATGCGAGAGCGGCACCGCACTTTGTGCGCGGCCAATCGGCAAGGGGTCGTAGGGCAAAAGCCAGCCGGGAATTTCGTGCACCTCGGCCGGACAGACGGCGTCCAGGGTCGCGCGTTCAATGGCGGCAATATCGTCGGGGCTCAACATGGCGGGCATTGTCGCGCAGGCGCTGCCCTAAACTTGGCGCTCTGTATGACGAATTCCCCCCTCCCTGCGCCCACCGAGTCCGCCCCCACGCTGGTGCTGGGCTTTGAGTCCTCCTGCGACGAAACCGGCGTGGCCCTGGTCGCCATGCGCCCCGGTGAAGTGCCCGTGTTGCTGGCCCATGCCTTGCACAGCCAGGTAGAAATGCACCAGGCCTTTGGCGGTGTGGTGCCGGAGCTTGCGAGCCGCGACCATATTCGCCGTGCCTTGCCATTGACCCAGCATGTGCTGGCGCAGGCCCAGCGCAGCCTGAGCGAGGTGGATGTGGTGGCCTACACCCGCGGGCCCGGTTTGGCCGGGGCCTTGCTGGTTGGGGCGGGCGTGGCCTGTGCGCTGGCCGCGGCTTTGGACAAACCGGTGCTGGGTGTGCACCACCTCGAGGGCCATTTGCTGTCGCCATTTTTAAGTGCCGATCCACCGCAGTTTCCCTTTGTGGCGCTGCTGGTGTCCGGTGGCCACACGCAGCTGATGCGCGTCGACGGCGTGGGCCGTTACGAACTCTTGGGCGAGACGATTGACGACGCGGCAGGCGAAGCCTTTGACAAGTCGGCCAAGCTCATGGGCCTGGGCTATCCCGGTGGGCCGGCCTTGGCCGCGCTGGCGGCAAACGGCGACCCGCAGGCCTATGCCTTGCCACGCCCCCTGCTGCACAGCGGCAACCTGGACTTTTCGTTTGCGGGTCTGAAAACGGCCGTGCTGGTGCAGTCGCAAAAAATGGTGGCGTCCGTGGACCAGACGGTGTGGAACGGCTCGGCCAGCGGCGTCAAACTCGCCTCCGGTGCCACGCCGGGGTTCGAGAGTTTGCCTTTGGCCCTGCGCGCCGATTTGGCCGCGTCGACGCAAGCGGCGATTGCAGACGTGCTGGTGAAAAAGTCGATGGCGGCGCTCAAACTCACCGGTCTCCAACGCCTGGTGGTTGCCGGCGGCGTGGGTGCCAACACCAGCTTGCGCGGCCAGTTGAACGCGGCTTGCGCGCAGCGTGGCGTGCGGGTGCACTACCCCGAGCTGCATTTGTGCACCGACAACGGCGCCATGATTGCCATGGCCGCCGCCATGCGACTGCAAAGTGGCTTGCAGGCCGCACGGCGGGACTATGCGTTTGACGTCAAACCGCGCTGGCCCTTGCAGGCCATCTAGCGCACAGAGCGCCCACCGCCGCGCGTTGGGGGCTGCTGCTTAGGAAATGGCCAGCTCGGCCACCTTGCTGACAGGCACTACTTTGGCCAGGCTCAGGCTGAGCACACCGTTTTCCAAGCGCGCGCTGCTGGCCGCGCTGTCAATCTCCTGGCCAAACTCAAAGGCCGCACGGTACTGCCGCGGCGCTCCCTCTTTGGAGTGGATGCGCACGACTGCGCCTTCGATGCGAATACTCAAGTGCTCTTTGCTGATGCCGGGTACGTCCATCACCAAGGTGAATTGCTTTTCGTCCTGCGTGATCTGGGCATCGGTGCTGCCGCTGGCATGTGCGGCGGCCACGGTTTTTTCAATAAAGTCAGCGGCAGAACGGCCTGCTTGCGCATAGATACGGCGACGCAAAGGGTGGTCCAGGGCTGTGCCAAAACCGGTGCTCAAGGGGGAGGGTGTGGTGGTAAAAAACATAAGGGCTCCAAGTACACTTCGCGGCCCCCGACAGTGGGTGCTGCATGGAACACAGATGTGCGCCTTGGCGGGCAATTCAAGCTTTTTTCTTCATGTTTATTCTTCTCACTCGCTTCTTGAAATCTGGTTTTTCAGTGCCATGTGCGCTGCTTTTTTGCGTTTGTAGCCTGGGTCTCGGAGCATCGGCGCAAACGCTGCCGCCCCTCAAACTGGCCTTGATCGAAGGCTTGAGCGGTGGCAATGCGAATGGCGGCGAAGCGGTTTTTCGCAACCTGACCTGGGCGGTAGAGCGCGTCAACGCCCGCGGCGGCGTGGCGTCTGCAGGTGCCGCAGCACCCAAGCAACTGCTGGCGCTGGAGCGCATGGACAGCAAAGGCCAGACCGAAGAAGCCTTGTCCAACTTGCGCCTGGCCATCGACGGTGGTACGCGCTTTGTGCTGCAAGGAAATTCTTCGGCGACTGCAGCGGCGCTGATCGACGCGATCAACAAACACAACGAACGCGAACCCGAGCGACGTGTGCTGTTTCTCAATTATTCAGCCGTCGATCCTGCGCTTACCAACGAAAAATGCAGCTTCTGGCATTTCCGCTTTGACGCCCATGCCGATATGCGCATGGCGGCCTTGATGCAGGTGCTGCGCGATGACCAAAGCCTCAAGAGCGTGTACCTGATCGGCCAGGACTACAGCTTCGGCCAAAGCGTGCTGCGCGAGGCCAAGCGCCAGCTCACGCTGCAGCGCCCCGACATTCGCATCGCGGGCGAAGAGCTGCATCCCCTGCTGCGCATCAAAGACTTTGCGCCCTACATTGCCAAAATCAAAGCCAGCGGCGCGCAGGCCGTGATCACCGGCAACTTCAGCGCCGACCTGACGCTGCTGGTCAAAGCGGCCAAAGAAGCGGGCTTTGATGGCAAGTTCTACACCTTTTACGGCAATGCGCTAGGGGCACCGGCGGCCATCGGCGAGGCCGGTGTGGGCCGCGTCTTGGCAGTCGCCGACTGGCTGCCCAATGTGCCGACCAAGGCGTCCGAGTCGTTTTACAGGTCTTTTCGAGCGCGCTTTGCGCAGCCGGAAGACGACTATGTGCATCTGCGCATGCAGCTGTTGGTGGAAGCCTTGGCGCAGGCCATAGACACTGCAGGACGCACCGCCAAACCTGGTGCTGCGATCGACATCGTGGCGGTGGCCAAAGCGTTGGAGCAGACCCAAGTCACGTTGGCGGGCCAGACCGGAGTCATGCGCGCGCTAGACCACCAGTTTCAGCAGCCGCTGGTGGTGGGCATGATGGAGCGCCAGGGCACGGTTGGCGTGCCCTTCGACGTCGAAGGCTCGGGCTACGGCTTCAAGGTCGTCAAGACCTTGGGCGCCCAAGCTGCGGAGCAAAGCAGCACTTGCAAAATGCAGCGCTACTGAGCCAGTGCGCCAATTCACACTCACTTGAATAAAGCCTAAGGCCATGGAAATCATTGCATCCTTGCTCGACTTTGTGTTGCATGTCGACAAGTACCTCGAGGCCTTCGTCGCCCAGTACGGCGTGGGCGTATACGTCTTGCTGTTTGTGGTGATTTTTGTGGAAACCGGTGTGGTCGTGATGCCGTTTTTGCCCGGTGACTCCCTGCTGTTTGTGGTCGGCGCCATGTGTGGTGTCGGGCTGATGAATTACCCTTTGTCAGTAGGCTTGTTGTTTGCGGCCGCTGTGCTGGGCAATCAAAGCAATTACACGGTGGGCAAAGCGGTGGGCGAGCGGGTGTTCCAGTGGGAAGACTCCCGCTGGTTCAACAAGGCGGCGTTCGACCAGGCCCATGCGTTTTACGAGCGCTATGGCGGCGTCACCATCATCGCGGCGCGCTTTATGCCATTTCTGCGCACCTTTGCGCCCTTTGTGGCCGGCGTGGCGCGCATGACCCGCGCCAAATTCAGCTTCTATGACGTCACCGGTGCGGCCCTTTGGGTGGGCGGCATCGTCACCATCGGCTATTTTTTCGGCAACATTGCGTGGGTCAAGCAAAACCTAGACAAGATCATTTGGGCCATGATTTTTGTGCCCGGATTGATGGTGGCCGTCGGTGCGTGGCGCGCACGTCGACGTTCAGCGGCACAGGCTCCGGGCGCTTAGCCCATGTTCCTGCTGCGCGACAGCGGCGGGTTTTTCGAAAAATAGGCCAGAAGGCCGCGCATGAGGGCGTCGGCAAACTGGTTTTGAAACTCTTCGCTGTTGAGCTTTCGCTCTTCCGTGGGGTTGCTGATGAAGGCGGCTTCGACCAGCACACTGGGAATGTCAGGGGCTTTGAGCACTGCAAATGCTGCTTGCTCCACCTGGCCTTTGTGCAATTTCCCAATCCGCCCGACCTCGCCCAG
>CANBQX010000011.1 GCA_947371775.1 Comamonadaceae bacterium | reverse complement strand
GTGCAAGGCCAGGCGCCCAAACGTGAATTGGTCGACCGGTTTGTGGCCGCGAGTGCTGTAGATCAACGGGCGCAGGGCGGCTGTGTGCTGGTCGCCACCGCCTCGTTTTGGGAAGGCATCGATATTGCCGGAGATGCTTTGCAGCTGCTTGTGATCGACAAGCTGCCGTTCTCACCACCCGACGATCCGCTGGTGCAGGCGCGCGCTGCTGCGCAAGATGCCGGGGGCGGCAGTGCGTTCAAAAACGTGCACCTGCCGCAAGCGGCCATCGCGCTCAAGCAAGGTGCAGGGCGTTTGATCCGCAGCGAGGCGGACCGGGGGATTTTGGTGGTGTGCGATGTGCGCCTGGCCCAGATGGGCTACGGCAAAAAACTGCTGCAAAGTCTGCCGCCCATGCGCCGCTTGGAGGACGCGCAGGCTTGGCTGGATGCTTTGTCCGAGCTGAGTGTGGATCGCGACTTGCCGTTTTAAAACAGCTTGAGCCAGCCGCCATTTTCACCCACGCCACCGCCTGCCAAGTACTTGGAGTTGGGGTAGGTGGCTTCGAGCACGCGTTTGGCGTCGTCGCGCAGACTGGCCATGCCCAGCGCTTCGTAGGATTTGTAGATCACAAACAGGGCTTCTTCGACGGCCGGAACGTTGCGGTAGTCGGTCACCGCGGTTTGGGCCCGGTTGATGGCGGCCACATAAGCGCCCCGCTTGTAGTAGTACTTGGCAACGTGCACCTCGTATTTGGCCAAGGATTGCACGATGTAAGTCATGCGCAACAGGGCGTCGGGCGTGTAGCGAGAATCTGGAAAGCGCACACTGAGCTCACGAAAGGCCTCAAACGCTTCTTTGGACGCTTTCTGGTCGCGCTCGGTCAGGTCCTGGCCGGTGTAGCTGCCCAAGATACCCAGATCTTCGTTGAAATTGGCCATGCCTTTGAGGTACAGCGCATAGTCGTAGGCTGGGCTGGCCGGGTGCAGACGCATAAACCGATCCAAGGTGGCGACAGCGGATATGGGTTCGCCTGACTTGGTTTGGGCATAGGCCTTTTCAAGCTGCGCTTGCTGGGCCAAGGGGGTTCCTGCAGCCCGGGACTCCAGTTTTTCCAGCAGGGGGATAGCTTTGTCCCACTGGAAGTTCGTCATGTCATCTTTGGCCTCGGCGTACAACTCGCTGGGCGTCATTGCCGCTGTCTTGTCCACAGGAACGGTTGAGCAGCCGACCATCAACGCCGCCGCCAAGGGAAGGACGAGGGCGTAAACGACCGATAATTTGACTCTCACCATCATGAAAACTTTCGTGGAACAGGGCAAAACCATTATATCGACCGACCCCGCTGCGCACGATGCGTTTGCCGACGTTCACGAGCATGACGAAGCCGAAGCGCTGGCGCAGGAATTCGAGCTGCGCAGCGGCCCGGTCGCCGTAGACCAACACGGCGAGCGGCTGGACCGCGCTTTGACTTTTCTGGCCCCCGAGTTTTCTCGCAGCTATGTGCAGCAGTTGGTGGACGCCGGTGCGGCCCAGCTCAATGGCCGGGTGCTGCAAAAGCAGTCGCACAAAGTCAAGGTCGGAGACCTGCTCCAGCTCGAGTTACGCGCCACACCGCAAAGCCAGGCCTTCAAGCCCGAAGCGATGGCGCTGGACGTGGTCTTTCAAGATGAGCACCTGATGGTGATCAACAAGCCCGCC
Organism: Comamonadaceae bacterium; assembly: GCA_947371775.1. Lineage (GTDB taxonomy): Bacteria > Pseudomonadota > Gammaproteobacteria > Burkholderiales > Burkholderiaceae_C > Allorhodoferax. The sequence goes on along the minus strand of CANBQX010000011.1, from coordinate 23,214 downwards.
GGTTTGGTGGTGCATCCTGCCCCCGGCAATTGGAGTGGCACCTTGCTCAACGGTTTGCTGGCACACGACCCCGAGATCGCGCAGGTGCCCCGCGCCGGTATCGTGCACCGCCTGGACAAAGACACCAGCGGCTTGATGGTCGTTGCCCGTCACCGCCTGGCCATGGACGCCTTGGTGCAGGCGATTGCCGCGCGCACCGTCAGCCGTCAATACCTGGCGGTGGGCCACAAGCCCTGGAGTGGTGCGGCGATGGTGAGTGTGCAAGCACCCATTGGACGCGACCCGCGCAACCGCCTGCGCATGGCGGTGGTGGATTTGCTGAAAAACCCGGGCAAGACCGCACAGACCGATATTCACTATCTGGCCAATGCGATCGATGCTTGCTCTGTGCGCTGCGTACTGCACACCGGGCGCACGCACCAGATCCGCGTGCACATGGCGTCCATCGGCCACCCGCTGGTGGCCGACACGGTTTACGGGGGCAGTGCGCTCTTGGGCATGCAGCGCCAGGCTTTGCATGCCTTCAGGCTGGCATTTGCCCATCCGGTGACCGGCGAGCCGCTGGCTTTTGAGGCGCCGCCTCCGGCAGATTTTGCGCAATTGCTGGGCGCGCTGGGGCTGGGACTACAATAAAGCCAATGCACGGGCTGCCTGAGGGCACCCTGTCGCGGCCATTGGCGCAGTGGATGGCGCAATCCCTGAGAGGATGCCTTTCATCCCGCCCTGAACCTTCAGTTTTCGTCAGTCCTCGCTTTCGTGCGAGCCCTTTGTTCGGAACACCTTTTGCAATGATCAACACCGCCGAAGCTACGCGCGTCCTGGAGACGGCCCTGATTTGTGCCCACCAGCCTTTGTCTTTGAAAGACATGGCCATCTTGTTTCAGGACGAGGTGGGTGCGGACACCCTCAAAGACATGCTGGACGATCTCGCCAGTCTGTGGACCGGCCGCGGCGTGGAACTGGTGCAGGTGGCCACGGGCTGGCGTTTCCAAAGCCGCCCCGAAATGCGCGAGTTTCTGGACCGGCTGCACCCCGAAAAACCGCCACGCTACACCCGCGCGGCGCTGGAAACCTTGGCCATCATTGCCTACCGCCAGCCGGTGACGCGCGGCGATATGGAAGATATTCGCGGCGTCACGATCAACTCCTTGCTCATCAAGCAGCTCGAAGACCGGGGCTGGGTTGAGGTCATTGGCCACCGCGAGACGGTAGGCCGTCCGGCCTTGTTTGCCACCACGCGCCAGTTTCTGGACGATCTGGGCTTGCAGTCGCTGGCCCAGTTGCCTGCACTGGACCCCGTGGGTGAACGCCTGGATGGCGAGCCCGACGCCTTTGCCGCGTTGGTGCAAGACGCCGATCCGACGGGTGACCTGCTGGAGTCGGCCGACGCCGCCGAGCCAACCGACGCGCCCGAGGCCGAACCAGGCTCTGAACTTTCCTCTACACCCCAGGTGGACGCTGCGGCGGACCCTGCCACGCCATGAACGACGCACCCACACCCGACCTGCCCACCGAATTACCGCCCCCAGAGGGGGGAGCTCCTGCTGTGCCGGTGGCATCCGAGGGCCCAGCGTCGGAAGCGAGCCTGTTTGACCAGGTGGTCTCCGGTGAATTTGACGCCTTGGACGAAGTGGCGGAGGTGGTGCCCCACAAACGCATCCTCACGCCCATGGCCGAGACGCCCAAGCTGCACAAAATCCTGGCCCAGGCCGGCATGGGTTCGCGCCTGGAGATGGAGCAACTCATCTTAGAAGGCCGGATTTCAGTCAACAACGAGCCGGCCCACGTGGGCCAACGCATCCAGTTTGGCGACCAGATCAAGGTCAATGGCCGGCCGATCCGCTTTCGCATTGACCCGCCGCCGCCGCGCGTGATTGCGTACCACAAGCCGGTGGGCGAGGTGGTGACCCATGACGACCCGCAAAACCGTCCGACCGTGTTTCGCCGTCTGCCCAAGCTGCACCAGGGCAAGTGGCAGTCGGTCGGGCGCCTGGACTTGAACACCGAAGGCCTGCTGCTGTTCACCAGCTCAGGCGAACTGGCCAACAAGCTGATGCATCCCCGCTTTGGCCTGGTGCGCGAATACGCCGTGCGGGTTCTGGGGTCGCTCAGCAAAGAAGAAAAGCAAACCTTGCTGGACGGCGTGCGTTTGGACGATGGCATGGCGCAGTTCGGCTCGATCGAGGCCGGTGGCGGCGAAGGCAGCAACTGCTGGTACCGGGTGACCATCTCGGAAGGCCGCAACCGCGAGGTGCGACGCATGCTGGAAGCCGTGGGCCACGCGGTGAGCCGCTTGATTCGCATCCGTTATGGCGCCATGGTGCTTCCGCGCGGACTCAAGCGAGGCGCCTGGATGGAATTGGACGAGTCAGACATTGACGCCTTGGTGCGCGCTGCAGGCAGTGCGGGCGAGGGCAATGACGGGGTAGCCCGCGAGCGCTCTGCCGACGGCGAACGCCCGGCCCAGGCGCCGCGCGCGCCTGGCAACCGCCGTGGCGGCCCCCCAGCGCCGCGCGGTGGTCAGCGCCGTGCGCCCGACCGCTCTGCGCCGCGCGCTGCCGCAAAACCAGCCGGTGGGTCGGCGCAGCCCGATCCGCTGAAAACGTCGGTGGGCTATATCGGCGCCGACAGTCTGTCGCGCCAGCGAAAACAAGAGGCACAACGCCAGCGCAGCGGCCCCGGCGGTCAGCGGCGCAATGGGCGCGGTCGCTAGGCAAAATGCTAAAATTAGCCGCTTTGCTACGCAGGGTGGCGAATCATTTCATACGAAGGTTGAGTTAATACTATGGCTATCGAACGCACACTATCCATCATCAAGCCCGACGCAGTGGCCAAGAACGTGATCGGTCAGATCTACGCCCGCTTCGAAGCCGCCGGCCTCAAAGTGGTGGCTGCCCGCATGGCACACCTGTCGCGCGGCGAAGCCGAAGCGTTCTACGCAGTGCACAAAGCACGCCCCTTCTTCAAAGACCTGGTGGACTTCATGATCTCCGGCCCGGTCATGATCCAGGCCCTGGAAGGCGAAAACGCCATCCTGAAAAACCGCGACCTGATGGGCGCCACCGACCCCAAGAAGGCAGCTCCCGGCACTATCCGCGCCGATTTCGCTGACAGCATTGATGCCAATGCCGTGCACGGTTCGGACGCTGCAGAAACTGCTGCGGTGGAAATTGCCTTCTTCTTCGCTGGCATGAATGTGTATTCGCGCTAAAGCGCGCTAACTCGCACTATGGCGGCCAACCTTCTCGACTACGACCTCGAGGGCTTGGCCCTATTTTGCGAGCGGCTGGGCGAGAAGCGTTTTCGCGCCGTCCAGCTGTTTCGCTGGATTCATCAAAAAGGTGCGTCAGACTTTGACGCCATGACCGATCTGGCCAAGTCCTTGCGCGAAAAGCTCAAGACTTGCGCCCACATTGCGCCTCTGCGTGTGCTCTCACAGCACGAATCTGCGGACGGCACCATCAAATGGTTGTTCGATGTCGGTGGCAATGACGCCGTCGAGGCTGTTTTTATCCCCGAATCAGACCGTGGCACGCTGTGCATTTCCTCACAAGCGGGTTGCGCGGTGGGATGCCGTTTTTGCGCGACCGGTCACCAGGGCTTTAGCCGCAACCTGACCGCCGGCGAAATCGTCGCGCAGCTCTGGTTTGCAGAGCATTTTTTGCGCAAGCACCTGGGCCGCGATGAGCGCATCATCTCCAACGTGGTGATGATGGGCATGGGCGAACCGCTGCAAAACTACACCGAGTTGGTGCCTGCCCTCAAGGTCATGCTCGACGACCACGCCTACGGTTTGTCGCGCCGCCGCGTGACGGTATCGACGTCCGGCATGGTGCCCATGATGGACCGCTTGGGTCAGGATTGCCCGGTGGCTTTGGCTGTGTCCTTGCACGCGCCCAACGACGCCCTGCGCGAAAGCCTGGTGCCGCTGAACAAGAAATACCCTATTGATGCCTTGATGCAGGCCTGCGTCCGCTACCTCGCAGTAGCGCCACGCGATTTCATTACCTTTGAGTACTGCATGCTCGATGGTGTCAATGACACACCTGAACTGGCCGCACAGTTGGTCGATTTGTTGCGCAACTCAGGGGGCAACCTGAACTGGTGCAAGGTCAACTTGATTCCTTTCAACCCCTTCGCTGCGTCGGGCTTGCTGCGCTCCTCCAACGCCCGTGTCCAGGCATTTTCTGAGGTGCTCAGCCGGGCCGGTGTCGTCACCACGGTGCGTAAAACCCGGGGCGACGATATTGCTGCGGCGTGCGGCCAATTGGCAGGTGAGGTGCAAGACCGCACCAGCGTGGTGGTGCGTATTCACAAGCAACGCAGTGCAGAGGCCAAGGCAGGCGCAAGCCCGTCTACCAAGCCTCTCGCAACGGAGGTGCATTGACATGGTCAACGGTGCATTGATGCGAGCACTTCGAGTGCTTCTCGCCACCTGCCTGTTTGGATTGGTGGCCTGCAGTGGTGTGGCCCCCCGCACGGAGAAGGCGGATTTGTTGACCGCATCGGACGAGACCGAGACGCAAAAAAGGGCTCGCATTCGCCTGGAACTGGCGGTGAACTATTTCAGCGAAGGCAAGACTGACATTGCCTTGGACGAACTCAAGCGATCCATCGCCATTGACCCGACCTTGTTTGAATCCCATAACCTGCGCGGCTTGATTTATCTGCGCATGAACGAATACGAACTGGCGGAGGATGGATTTCGCCAGGCGCTGGTGCTCAACCCCAAGGCCGCTACGGTCCAGCACAACTATGGTTTATTGCTGTGCCAGCAGGGACGCACCGCCGCGGCGGTAGAGAAGTTTGGCGCCGCCCTGGCCAACCCTGCCTACAACGAGCGCGCCAAAACCTGGATGCTTCAGGGCTTGTGCCAAGCCAAGGCGGGGCAAATCCAAGCGGCAGAAACCAGTTTGCTCAACGCTTACCAGCTTGACCCGGGAAACCCTGTTGTCGCCTACAACTTGGCCGTAGGCATGTTTCAGCGCGGGGACTATGCCCAGGCGCAGCGGTATTTGGGCCCTTTGAATAGTTCGCCATTGGCCAATGCGGAGTCCTTGTGGCTGGGCGTCAAAATTGCCAAGCGCACGGGGGACGCGTCGGCTTTGCGTGTCTTGGGTCAGGGCTTGCAGCAGCGTTTTCCTTCCTCCAAACAAGCGCTTTGGCTAGAGCGGCAGTCCTACCATGAGTGACCTTGCGCCAGGACTGTTGCGCCATGCCGAGGGTGCCGACGCTGCTGATGTTCCGGCCGGTGCAACGCCTTTGATGCCGACGGCTGGGCAGCTGCTCAAGCAAGCGCGTCTGCGATCGGGTCTGACTTTGGAGGAGCTCGCTGCGCGCGTCAAAGTGACGGTTGCACGCTTGCAGTCTTTGGAAGATGACCGTACCGAGGCATGGCCCAACGTCAATGTGCTGCGAGCGGCTGCCGCCACGGTATGCCGCCACGTGCAACTCGACCCGGCGATGATTTTGGATCGATTGCCCAAAGCGGAAAAAATCCAATTGACGGTGGCGGGGCCTGAAGCCAAGGTGGGTATTCGTGATCGGAATGGCTTTACCCTGCGGCACGGCGCTGGAACCGGGCGTCTGCCGGCCCTGCTGGTGGGGGCGGCGTTGTTGCTGCTTGCAGCGCTGGTTTACTTTGGATCGACCCTGCTGACTTGGACTGATCACGTCTTGGAGCGTGAAGCGCCTTCGGCGGTGCCGTCGGTTGCGGGCGCTGTGACAGATCCGGTGCTGCCGCCCGATGCCGAGCCCACCGACACCCGAGTGGGCGTGGCAGCAGTGGAGTCCGCTGCAGCGAAGCCCGTGGCGTCTGTGCCGGTTGCGGCTGCGCCCCTGGCCTCTGTGGCTGTGCGGTCTGCACCAGCGGCTTCGTCGGCGGCGGGCAGCGCCACCGTGCAAGAGCCTCTGGTGGTCATCAAAGCCAAGGGCCTGACCTGGATTGCGGTCAGCGACGCCCGGGGCGTGACGCTATTGCGTAAAACGCTCTCGGCGGGTGAAACCGCAAGTGCCAGTGGCGCATTGCCCTTGTGGGTGGTGGTGGGGCGTGCAGACAACGCCGACGTTTCGGTGCGCGGCGAGGCGGTGACGCTGGAGCCTTCGGTGCCGGACAACGTGGCCAGATTCAAGGTGCAGTAATGGCAATCGAAGCAGGTTTCAATTCCAACGGTGTGCCCGCGCGCAAAGGCTTGCAGGCCCGCGTGGTGTGGGGGAGCAATGTGGTGACTTTGGGTGGCGGCGCGCCGGTTCGCATCCAGTCCATGACCAATACGGATACGGTGGATGCGGTGGGTACCGCCATTCAGGTCAAAGAGCTGGCGCTGGCGGGTTCTGAGATGGTACGTATCACCGTCAACACGCCTGAGGCAGCCCAGGCCGTTCCCTACATTCGTGAACAACTTGACCGCATGGGCGTTTCTGTGCCCTTGATAGGCGACTTTCACTTCAATGGCCACCGCTTGCTGACCGATTACCCCGACTGTGCCCAGGCATTGTCCAAATACCGGATCAATCCGGGCAACGTGGGCAAGGGCGATAAAAAAGACCGCCAGTTTGGCCAGATGATTGAAGCGGCGCTGCGTTGGGACAAGCCCGTGCGCATCGGCGTGAACTGGGGAAGCCTGGACCAGGAACTGCTGGCCGACCTGATGGACAGCAACGCCCATGCCGCGCAACCCTTGTCGGTGAAGCAGGTGATGTACCAGGCGCTCATCAGCTCAGCGGTGGGGTCGGCAGAGTTGGCGCAGTCCATGGGCATGCAGGCCAACCAAATCATTATTTCCTGCAAAGTCAGTGGCGTACAGGATTTGATCGCCGTCTACCGCGACCTGGGTCGCAACACGCGCTACCCCTTGCACCTGGGCTTGACCGAAGCCGGTATGGGAACCAAAGGAACGGTCGCTTCCACTGCCGCGCTGTCGGTTCTGTTGCAAGAGGGCATTGGCGACACCATTCGTGTGTCGCTGACCCCCGCACCCGGCGAATCACGCAACCAAGAGGTGGTGGTTGCTGCCGAAATTTTGCAGGCCTTGGGCTTGCGCTCGTTTGTTCCCAGCGTCACGGCCTGCCCAGGTTGCGGCCGCACCACCAGCACGACGTTTCAAGAACTCACGCAACAGATCGACAACTTCCTGCGCGACCAGATGCCGGTTTGGCGTGCCAAGTACCCTGGCGTGGAAAGCATGAAGGTGGCGGTGATGGGGTGCATCGTGAATGGCCCTGGCGAAAGCAAGCACGCCGACATCGGCATCAGCCTGCCCGGTACCGGTGAGGCGCCTGCCGCACCGGTCTACATCGACGGCGAGAAGCGCATGACCTTGCGCGGCGATGCCATTGCCACCGAATTCCAAGCGGTGGTGGAAAACTACATTCAACAACGGTTTGGCGCAGCCAACGCGCAGCCAGCCCTCTGATTTTTATGACCGATTCGAACGTGCCGCGCAAGGCGGAAAAACTCATGGCCGTCAAAGGCATGAACGATATATTGCCGCCGGACTCGGCGCGCTGGGAAGCGCTCGAAGAGCGCGTGCGGGCGCTGATGCGCCGCTATGCCTATGAAAACATTCGCACCCCCATCGTGGAGCCCACGGCGCTGTTTGTGCGCGGTCTGGGCGAGGTGACCGACATTGTCGAGAAAGAGATGTACTCTTTTGAAGACCGGCTCAATGGCGAACAACTCACTCTGCGTCCCGAGAACACGGCCGGCGTGGTGCGTGCGGTGGTGGAGCACACCTTGCTCTACAACGGCGGCAAGCGTTTGTACTATTTCGGCCCCATGTTCCGCCATGAGCGCCCCCAACGCGGGCGCTACCGCCAGTTCCACCAGGTCGGCGCCGAAGCCCTGGGCTTTGCCGGGCCCGAACTGGACGCTGAGCTGATTTTGATGGCCGACGCGCTGTGGAAGGAGCTCGGCATTCAGGGCGTGGAGTTGCAAATCAACAGCCTGGGTCAGCCCGAGGAGCGCAATTTGCACCGGGCGGCCTTGATCGCGCACTTCGAGGCCCATGCCGAGGTGCTCGACGCGGAGTCGCGCCGTCGTTTGCATTTGAACCCCTTGCGCCTGCTTGACAGCAAAAACCCCGACATGCAAGCGGTGATTGAAGCCGCTCCCAAGTTGTTGGACTTTTTGGGCGATGCGTCGCGTGCCCACCTGGCCGCTGTGCTGGCTATTTTGGATGCCAATGGTGTGCCTTATTCGATGAATCCGCGCCTGGTGCGCGGCATGGACTACTACAACCTTACGGTGTTTGAGTTTGTGACCACCCAGCTGGGCTCGCAGGGCACGATTTGCGGTGGCGGCCGTTACGACTACTTGGTTGAACAAATCGGTGGCAAGCCCACCCCGGCCGTGGGCTGGGCCATGGGCATGGAGCGTGTGTTAGAGCTCCTCAAGGCGCAGGAAGGCGCATTGGCGCTGCCTGCGCTGGACGCCTATGCCATCGTGCCCGATGCGGCGGCCTTGCCCCAAGTGGCGGCCTGTTTGCAGCGCTTGCGCAGCAAGGGCCTCTCGGTGCTGATGCATGCCAGTGGCGACGCGGGCATGGCCAGCATGAAAAATCAGTTCAAGCGCGCAGACGGCTCGGGCGCCCGCTACGCACTGGTGTTTGGCGCTGATGAGTTGGCCCAGGGTTGCGTGACCATCAAAGCCTTGCGCGACGCATCGGTGGCCCAGCGCACACTGCCCTTGAATGAATGGGCGCAGTGGGCTGACAGCCTACAATCCGCCCCTTAACCGAATACCTTCCCATGGCAAACCATCTCGACCTCGAAGAACAAGAACAGCTCGATGAACTGAAGCATTTCTGGAGCAAATACGGCAACCTGATCAGCGGCATTGTGGTCCTTGTCATGGTGTGTCTTGCGGGCTGGAATGGCTACCAGTACTGGCAGCGCAGCCAGGCAGCGCAAGCCGCCGTGATGTTTGACGAAATGAGCAAATCCTTGGCGAGCGGCGACGTTACCAAGGCGGAGCGCACCTTTAACGACATGCGCGAGCGCTATGCCCGTGCGACTTACACCCAGCAAGCCGGCCTGGCGCTGGCCAAAATGGCGGCGGATGCCGGCAAGTCCGATGTGGCCAAGTCTGCACTGCAATGGGTGGCTGACAAGTCCAACGACGACGGCTATGCCGCGATCGCGCAACTGCGGCTTGCCAACGTGTTGCTCGATGCCAAGCAACTGCCTGAAGCCTTGAAGGCCCTGGACGCTGTCAAGGGTGAGGCGTTTGCAGGTCTGGTGGCAGACCGACGTGGCGATATCTTCCTGCTTCAAGGACAGCGCGAGCAGGCCAAAACCGCTTACCTGAGCGCCTACAAAGCCTTCGACGATCGTTCTCAATACCGCAATCTGGTGCGTGTGAAACTCAATGCGCTAGGTGCGGAGCCCGAGCCGGCCAAAGTCGCTGCGCAGGCTAACACGAGCGGAGAACGTTAATGCGCAAAGCGTGGGGTGTCATGGTCTCCGGCGTCACGATGTGCATCGTGGCGTTTGTGGTCTTGCTGAGCGGCTGCGCCAGCAGCGATGCGCCCAAGCCCGCCGCCTTGCAAGCCAACCCTGCCCTGTATGCCGTCAAAGAGCAATGGCGTCTGCCGGTCGGAGCCACTGCATCGCCTCTGGAATTGCGCGTGGTGGGTGCCCAGCTTCTGGTGGCGTCCAAACAAGGCGATGTCAGTTCGGTGGACTTGCGCACAGGCAAGCTGCAGTGGCGCGCCAGTCTGGGGTCCCCCCTGAGTGCCGGTGTTGGCAGTGACGGTGAAACTGCAGCGGTGGTTTCATCGGAAAACCAGCTTATCGCCTTGCGCGACGGCAAAGAAATTTGGCGCCAAAAATTACCCTCACTGACTTTGACGTCCCCCTTGGTGGCGGGTGAGCGCATATTCGTGACGTCGGCGGACCGCACGGTATCTGCGTTTGATGCCGCTACAGGACGCAAACTTTGGTCGCAGCAACGCCCCGGTGACGCGCTGATTCTGGGCCAAGCTGGCATATTGATGGCGGTCGGGGACACCTTGCTCACCACCCAAAGCGGCCGCTTGCTGGGATTGAATCCCCAAACCGGTGCCATCCGCTGGGATGCTGCCGTCGCCGTGGGGCGTGGCGTGAATGAGGTGGAACGCTTGGTGGACTTGGTGTCCGGCACCAGCCGCGTTGGCAGCAATGTGTGCGTGCGGGCCTTTCAGTCTGCAGTGGCCTGTGTCGATGCGCTCACCGGCCGTACGCTGTGGACCAAGTCGGCGTCGGGGGCGACGGGTGTTGCCGGAGATGCGGCCACCTTGTTTGGTGTTGAGAGCGATAGCAAAGTCCAAGCGTGGCGCCGTAGCGATGGCGAGAAGTTGTGGACCAGCGACAAGTTGCGCTTCCGCGGCCTGACGGCGCCCGTGCTCACAGGCAGTGCCTTGGCAGCAGGAGATTTTGAAGGCTTTATTCACTTTTTATCGCCCAAGGACGGTGCCCTGTTGGCCCGCCTGGGCACGGATGGCTCCCCGATTGCCCAGGCACCTGTCTGGGCGCATGACACCTTGGTCGCGGTCACCCAGCGCGGCACGCTGATTGGGTTTCGGCCTGAATAACCAGGCACCTATTGCATGAAACCAGTGATCGCCCTGGTCGGCAGACCCAATGTGGGCAAGTCGACCCTCTTTAACCGTTTAACCAAAACGCGTGACGCCATCGTGGCCGACTACGCCGGTTTGACGCGCGACCGCCATTACGGCAACGCCAAGCACGGCAAGTACGAGTACATCGTGGTCGACACCGGCGGCTTTGAGCCGGACGCATCGTCTGGCATCTACAAAGAAATGGCCAAGCAAACGCGCCAAGCGGTGGCCGAAGCCGACGTGGTGCTGTTCATTGTGGATGCCCGGGGTGGCGTCTCTGCCCAAGACCACGAGATTGCCAAATACCTGAGGCGCTTGGGCAAATCAGCCATCGTGGTCGCCAACAAGGCCGAGGGTATGACCGAAGGGGTGCAGTTCACCGAGTTCTACGAACTGGGTCTGGGCGCCGTGATCCCGATCAGCGCTGCGCATGGCCAGGGCATCCGCCCCTTGATTGACCAGGTGCTGGAACCCTTGGCCATTGCCATGGCGCAGGACGAAGAGGACAAGGACCCGACCGTCATCAAACTTGCGGTTGCAGGGCGGCCCAATGTGGGTAAATCCACCCTCATCAATACATGGCTTGGCGAAGAGCGCCTGGTCGCTTTTGACATGCCGGGCACGACACGCGACGCGATTGCCGTGCCGTTCGAGCGTGGCGGGCAAAAGTTTGAGTTGATCGACACCGCAGGCCTGCGCCGCAAAGGCAAGGTGTTTGAAGCGATCGAAAAATTCTCCGTCGTCAAAACCCTGCAGGCGATTGAGTCTGCCAACGTGGTGTTGTTGCTGATCGATGCGATTCAAGGCGTCACCGACCAGGACGCCCATATTGCGGGCTACATCCTGGAGTCCGGACGGGCGGTGGTGGTGGCGGTGAACAAATGGGATGCCGTGGACGAATACCAGCGCGAGTTGGTGAAGCGATCTCTCGAAACCCGGCTTGGATTTTTGAAATTTGCGGCTTTGCATCTGATCTCCGCGACCAAACGCCAGGGCCTGGGCCCGGTGTGGGACTCGATCGCCCAGGCGCACCGCTCTGCCAACCGCAAGATGCCCACGCCGGTGCTCACGCGCTTGTTGCTGGAAGCCGTGCAGTTTCAGACTCCGAAAAAAACCGGCATGTACCGCCCCAAGCTGCGTTACGCCCACCAGGGTGGGATGAATCCCCCCATCATCATCATCCATGGCAATTCGCTGGAGCAGGTCACCGATTCCTACAAGCGCTTTTTGGAAGGGCGGTTCCGCAAGGAATTCGATCTGGTTGGCACACCATTGCTGATCCAGATGAAATCGGCCGCTAACCCCTACACCGACAAAGATTGACCCGTCGCAAATCAGAATATTCGGTCAATGTGGTATTGTCTAATTTCAAACTTCCAACACGGAGAATATCGTGAATAACAAGAGCCAACTCCTCCAAGACCCATTTTTGAACGCGCTGCGCCGCGAACATATTCCGGTGTCGGTGTACCTGGTAAATGGCATCAAATTGCAGGGCCAAATCGAATCGTTTGACCAATATGTGGTGTTGTTGCGCAACACAGTGACACAAATGGTTTACAAGCACGCCATTTCCACCATCGTTCCCGGGCGTGCCGTCAATTTGACCGCAGCGGGCGACGACGAGGCCGCAGGATCTTGATGTCGGGCCTGCGCAAGGCGCTTGTTTGAATCCTACTGATCCTCCCACGTCTGCGCGAACCATTTTGGTCGGTGTGGACCTGGGATTGCCCCATTTTGACGCCGAGCTCGAAGAGTTGGGTTTGCTGGCCCGCACCGCAGGGCTCGACCCGGTAGCGCGCATCACCTGCAAACGCCGCGCACCCGATGCCGCTCTGTTTGTGGGTACCGGCAAGGCAGACGAGATCAAACTCCTGGCCCAGCAACATGGTGCGCAAGAAATCCTGTTCGACCAAAGCCTGAGCCCTGGCCAGCAACGCAATTTGGAGCGACGCTTGGAGTGTGCCGTCAACGACCGCACTTTTTTAATTCTGGAAATTTTTGCCCAGCGTGCGCGCAGCCACGAAGGCAAATTGCAAGTCGAACTTGCCCGCTTGCAATACCTCAGCACGCGCTTGGTGCGCCGCTGGTCGCATTTGGAACGTCAGCGCGGTGGCATCGGCACCCGGGGCGGCCCCGGTGAAACCCAGATCGAGCTGGACCGGCGCATGATCGCCACCACCATCAAACGCACCAAAGAGCAGCTTCAAAAGGTCAAGCGCCAGCACATGACGCAGCGCAAACAGCGCGACCGGCGTGGTGCTTTCAATATCTCATTGATTGGCTATACCAACGCGGGCAAATCCACCTTGTTCAATGCTTTGGTGAAAGCCCGGGCTTATGCCGCTGACCAGTTGTTTGCGACCCTGGACACCACCACGCGCCAGTTGTATCTGGGCGAAGCGCAACGCTCCGTGTCCTTGTCGGACACCGTTGGATTTATCCGTGACCTGCCCCATGGCTTGATCGATGCCTTTCAGGCTACGCTGCAAGAGGCGATAGACGCCGATTTGCTCTTGCATGTGGTGGATGCGTCGAACCCGGACTGGACGCTGCAAATCCGCCAGGTCCAGCAGGTGCTCAAAGAAATTGGCGCACAGGACATCCCCCAGTTGCTGGTGTTCAACAAGGTAGACGCCATGGAAGAGGGCAGTTTGCCACTCCAGGTGCAAGACATGTTTGAAGTCGATGGGGTGCAAACCCCGCGCATTTTTGTCAGCGCACGCGCGGGCACAGGCATTGCAGAATTGCGCACTGCGCTGGCGACCATCGTGGCAAAGGATCGCGCATTGCAGGACGGCGAACACCCTTTGGCGGATGAGGCTTCCACGTAATTGTGGACAATCCGCTTCGTTGAGCGAAAGTTATGACCATGAAACTACCCCATCCCACCCTGTCTCTGGGCGCACTCGCCGGGCGATTACGCGGCATGTTCAATCTGAATGACAGCCGCTGGGGCCGCGCAGACGAGTCCAAGCCCTCCGAACATGAGGCACCCAAGCCCGAGTCGACACCCGACCATGGCACTGAGCATCCCGCAGGGCAGGAGCCGCCAAGGGCCAACCCACGTCCTGGGGCACAGTCCGGTCCGCCCGATCTGGATGAACTGTGGCGCGATTTCAACCGCAAGCTCAATGCTTGGCTGGGCGGCGGCAAGCAACCGCCTGGGCCTGGTGGGCGTGAGCCGGACGGTTTTTTCCCCAACTTCAAGGGGGCAGGCATCGGCGGCGGCGTGATCTTGGCAGTGGTGTTGCTCATTTGGTTGGGTACGGGATTTTTTATCGTGCAAGAGGGGCAGCAGGCCGTCATTACCCAATTTGGCCGCTACAAATCGACGGTCAATGCAGGCTTTAACTGGCGCTTGCCTTACCCGATTCAGCGCCACGAACTGGTATTCGTGACCCAAATCCGCTCCGTGGATGTGGGGGGCGACAGCGTTTTGAAGGCAACGGGCTTGCGCGAGTCCGCGATGCTGACGCAGGATGAAAACATTCTCGACATCAAGTTTGCCGTCCAGTACCGCCTGAGCGACGCCCGTGCGTTTTTGTTTGAAAGCAAAAATCCGGAAAACGCGGTGGTGCAGGCCGCCGAAACCTCGGTGCGCGAAGTACTGGGCAAGATGAACATGGACGCGGCACTCTCGGAAGACCGTGACCAAATTGCGCCCAAAGTGCGCGCCATGATGCAAGAAATTTTGGACCGCTACAAAGTCGGTATCGAGGTGGTGGGCATCAACCTGCAGCAGGGCGGCGTGCGGCCGCCCGAGCAGGTGCAAGCTTCTTTTGACGATGTGCTCAAAGCGGGTCAGGAGCGCGAACGTGCCAAGAATGAAGCCCAGGCCTACGCCAACGACGTGATTCCCCGCGCCGTCGGTTCGGCGTCGCGCTTGAAAGAAGAGGCCGACGCCTACAAAGCCCGGGTCGTGGCCCAGGCCCAGGGCGATGCGCAACGTTTCCGCTCGGTCTACAACGAATACCAAAAAGCGCCCCAGGTCACCCGTGACCGCATGTACCTGGACACCATGCAGCAAATCTTCTCGAACGTGACCAAGGTCTTGGTGGATTCCCGCCAAGGCGCGACGCTGCTCAACCTGCCCCTGGAGAAGATTTTGCAAATGAACGCCAGCACGGAGCCCTCGGCGGGTAACGCCGCCGCGGCGCCGCAAACGGTGCCCTTGCTTGCGCCCACGGCACCCCCCAGCCCAGCGAGCACGGGCGCTGATTCCCGCAGCCGCGACGCGGCACGTACGCGTGAACGCGACGTGCGCTAGGAGAACCTCATGAACCGAATTGGATTGATTGTTTCGTCGCTGCTGGTGCTCTTGGTGCTGGCGAGTTCGACTTTGTTTGTGGTGGACCAGCGCCAGTTCGGCGTGGTGTACGCCCTGGGCCAGATCAAGGACGTCATCACCGAGCCCGGACTGAACTGGAAGCTGCCCCCGCCGTTTCAAAACGTGACCTATATCGACAAGCGCCTGCTCACTCTTGATAGTGCCGATGCCGAGCCCATGCTGACTGCAGAAAAGCAACGGGTCGTCATTGACTGGTACGTGCGTTGGCGCATTTCAGAGCCGACCGACTACATCCGCAATGTGGGCCTGGACGAGACCACAGGCGCGCGCCAACTCAGCCGTGTGGTGCGCAACGCCTTTCAGGAGTCGATCAATAAGCGCACCGTCAAAGAGTTGCTGTCCCTCAAGCGTGAGGCCCTGATGGCCGACGTGAAAGCCGAAGTTCTGGCCAAAGTGCGGGGCGACAAACCCTGGGGTGTGGACGTGGTGGACGTGCGCATCACCCGCGTCGACTACGTGGAGGCGATCACCGAGTCGGTCTACCGCCGCATGGAGGCCGAACGCAAGCGCGTGGCCAATGAGCTGCGCTCCACCGGTGCTGCTGAAGGCGAAAAAATCCGGGCCGATGCCGATCGCCAGCGTGAGGTGACGATCGCCAACGCCTACCGGGATGCGCAAAAGATCAAAGGCGAGGGCGATGCTGAAGCCGCCCGCATTTATGCCGATGCTTTTAACCGCGACCCGCAATTCGCCCAGTTTTACCGCAGCTTGGAAGCGTATAAAAACAGCTTCACCAACAAAAGCGACATGATGGTGGTGGATCCCTCGTCAAGCGAGTTTTTCAAGATATTCCGCGGTGGTGGCTCCGCCGTGGGCGCGCCCAAAAAGTAAGCGCCAGCTCTGCGGCCCGATTTCTCGGGCCGCTTTCGATTGAACGGCTTACAGGCCGGTAAAATCGCGTTTTTAACAAAGTGCCTTTATTCCATGTCCGCTTGGGTCCTCCCGGATCACATTGCCGATGTGCTGCCTTCTGAGGCGCGCCACATCGAAGAAATCCGCCGCAATTTGCTGGACATGGCGCGCTGCTATGGCTACGAATTGGTCATGCCGCCGCTCCTGGAGCACCTGGAGTCCCTGCTGACTGGCACAGGGGAAGCCCTGGATTTGCAGACTTTCAAACTGGTCGATCAAATCTCGGGTCGCATGATGGGTTTGCGCGCCGACAGCACGCCTCAGGTGGCCCGCATCGACGCCCATTTGCTCAACCGTCCCGGCGTTACCCGTCTCAGCTACTGTGGCCCGGTCTTGCATACCCGCCCTGCAGCACCCCATGCCACGCGTGAACCCCTGCAACTGGGTGCGGAGATTTATGGCCACGGCGGCTTGGAGGCCGACCTGGAGATTTTGGAGCTGGCGCTGGACAGCCTGCGCTCGGTCCATCCAGGCGCTTTGTCCGTCGACCTGGCCGATGTGCGCGTGGTGAATGCTTTGCTGGCCGAAACCCAGCTGACGACGCAGCAAACGGCCGAGGTGCATGCGGCGCTGGCGAGCAAAGACACCAGTGCGCTGGCCGCGCTCACCGCGCAGGCGCCACCCGCCATTGCCACTGCCTTGCAGCAGCTCACCGGCTTGTACGGTGACGCGTCGATTTTGGAACAGGCGCGTCGTGTGCTGCCTGCGTTGCCCGCCATCCACGCTGCGCTCGATCAGCTTCAATGGCTGGCCAGCCATTTGGAAGGCGTGGGCGTCTCGTTTGACCTGTCCGACCTGCGCGGCTATGCCTACTACACCGGTGCACGCTTCGCCGTCTATGCGCAGGGTGCGCCAGACGCATTGGTGCGTGGCGGGCGCTACGACGCTGTAGGTTCGGTGTTTGGTCGCAAGCGTCCGGCAGTGGGCTTCAGCCTGGACATCAAGGCCTTGGCTTTGGCGGCGCGCCCTCCAGTGCTTCGTGCTGCTATTCGCGCCCCCTGGGGTGAAGATGCAGCCCTGCGCCAGTCAATCGCCCAGTTGCGTGCCGCGGGTGAGACCGTGGTCTGCGTATTGCCCGGACACGAAAGTGATGTCGATGAATTTCAGTGTGACCGCGAACTGGTGCTGCGTGATGCGGCCTGGTGTGTCACGGCTCTTTGAAGAAGTAATGCAATGAACAAAACAAGCGGTAGAAACGTGGTCGTGGTCGGCACCCAGTGGGGCGACGAGGGCAAGGGAAAATTGGTCGACTGGCTCACAGAAAGCGCCCAGGGCGTCGTGCGTTTTCAGGGTGGTCATAACGCCGGGCACACCCTGGTGATCAATGGGGTGAAAACCGCTTTGCACCTGATTCCCAGTGGCATCATGCGCCCCGGTGTGAAGTGCTACATCGGCAATGGCGTGGTCTTGTCGGCTGCCAAATTGTTTGAAGAAATTGAAGGCCTCGAGAAGGTCGGTGTCGAGCTGCGCTCGCGCCTGCGTATCAGCGAAGCCTGCCCATTGATCCTGCCCTTCCATGCCGCCTTGGATGTGGCCCGTGAGGCCGCCCGTGAAAAGGGGGGCAACACCAAGATCGGTACCACCGGACGCGGCATCGGTCCGGCCTATGAAGACAAAATTGCACGGCGCGCGCTGCGGGTGCAGGATCTGAAATACCCGGAGCGCTTTGCCCATAAATTGCGCGAACTGCTCGACTTGCACAACCATGTGCTCACCACCTATTTGGGCTCGGCTTCGTTTGACTTTGGCCCGGGCTTGGCGCCTTATATGGCTGAGGGCAAAGTGTTGTTTGAGCCGGTGTATGCCGAAGCCATGCGCCACGCTGAGATGCTCAAGCCCATGATGGCCGATGTGTCGCGCGAACTCAATGATGCCCACCAGGCCGGTGCCAATCTCTTGTTTGAAGGCGCGCAAGGCACGTTGCTCGACGTCGATCACGGCACCTACCCCTATGTGACTTCCAGCAACTGCGTGGCCGGTAACGCCTCGGCGGGCGCAGGCGTGGGCCCCGGCATGCTGCACTACATTTTGGGTATCACCAAAGCCTATTGCACCCGCGTGGGCAGTGGGCCTTTCCCTACGGAGCTGGATTGGGAAAAGCCAGGCACGCCCGGCTACCACATGAGCACTGTGGGTGCAGAAAAGGGTGTGACCACCGGGCGTTCGCGCCGCTGTGGTTGGTTTGATGCCGCGCTGCTCAAGCGGTCGGCCCAGGTCAACGGCCTGAGTGGTTTGTGCATCACCAAGCTCGATGTGCTCGACGGTTTGAAAGAACTGCTGCTGTGCACCGGCTATGAACTCGATGGCGAACATGTCGATATCCTGCCCATGGGTGCCGACGATATCGCCCGCTGTGTGCCGGTGTACGAAACCATGCCCGGCTGGAGCGATAGCACCGTGGGCGTGACCGTGTACGAGCAACTCCCCGTGGCGGCGCGCCGCTACCTGGAGCGCATTGCCGAAGTCACCGGTGTGCCGATCCACATGGTCTCCACCAGCCCGGACCGCGACCACACCATCATGATGCGCCACCCCTACCTCGCCGCCTGATTCGGCCCACCTACGAAGGAATATTTATGCTCACGGAAGACGGTAAACACCTGTACGTCAGCTACGACGAATACCACAATCTGATCGAAAAAATGGCGATCAAGGTATTCCAGTCCGGCTGGGAATTCGACACCATTTTGTGCCTCGCGCGCGGTGGCATGCGTCCTGGCGACATCCTCTCACGGGTGTTTGACAAGCCCCTGGCCATCATGTCCACCAGCTCCTACCGCGCCGATGCTGGTACGGTGCAAGGCAACTTGGACATTGCGCGCTTTATTACCACGCCCAAAGGCGAGATCGCTGGCAAAGTGCTGCTGGTAGACGATTTGGCAGACTCCGGCCACACGCTCAACGCGGTGATCCACCAGCTGCGCAACAACTACAAGCCGATCACCGAACTGCGCAGTGCCGTGATTTGGACCAAGGCCTTGTCGACGTTTACGCCCGACTACTCGGTTGAATTTTTGCCGACCAATCCCTGGATTCACCAGCCCTTTGAGAGCTACGACGCCCTGCGTCCGCAGCAGCTGATCGAAAAGTGGAGCATCTGAGTTTGGGCGGGCCATGACCGAACTCAGCACCTCGCTCATTCACCACCCCTACGAGGCCCCCACGGGCTTCGCGGCGCCGCAGCATGCGGTGCACAAAGCGTCCACCGTGTTCTTCCCCACCGTGGCTGCCATGCGCAGCCGCGAATGGAAAGACAAAAGCGCTTACACCTACGGCTTGCATGGCACGCCCACGACCTATGCGCTTGAAGAGCGTTTGTGCACGCTCGAGGGTGGTGCGCAATGTGTGTTGGTGCCCAGTGGCCTGGCTGCAGTGGCCTTGGTGGCCTTGGCGGTGCTCAAAACCGGGGATGAGGTACTGATTCCCGACAACGCCTATGGGCCGAACAAAACCCTGGCAGAAGGCGAGTTGCGCGCCTGGGGCATCAGCCACCGTTACTACAACGCCATGGATCCGCAGGACCTGGCGTCCAAGCTCTCCCCGGCCACGCGCATGGTGTGGGTGGAAGCCGCAGGATCGGTGACTTTGGAGTTTCCCGACCTGCCTGCCTTGGTGCGCGTGTGCAAGCAGCATGGCGCATTGGTCGCACTGGACAACACCTGGGGTGCGGGCATTGCATTCAAGCCCTTTGATTTGCTGCCCGGTGCGCCAAAACCCCTGGCCGTCGATATTTCTGCCCATGCGTTGACCAAATACCCCAGTGGTGGTGGCGATGTGCTGATGGGCAGTGTGATCACCCGCGACCCCGCTTTGCATTTGAAAATCAAGCTGTGCCATATGCGTTTGGGCCTCTCGGTGGGCGCCAACGATGCAGAGATGGTCTTGCGTTCACTGCCCAGCATTGCGCTGCGCTACCGCGCCCACGACGAGGCCACCCGGGCCCTGGCGACCTGGTGCCAAAGCCAAGACGCGTTTGTGCAAGTGCTGCACCCCGCCCTCAATGACTCACCCGGCCATGCCGATTGGAAACGCTTGTGTGACCGTCCGGATGGTGGTGCCGCGTGTTTGTTCAGCGTGGTGTTTGCGCCGCACTTTTCGCAAGACCAGGTCGATGCGTTTTGCGACGCCTTGCGCCTCTTCAAGCTGGGTTACAGCTGGGCCGGGCCCATCAGTCTGGTCGTGCCCTACGACCTGCGCGCCATGCGCATGGTGTGGCCGCCGGAAATTGCCCAAGGCACGGTGGTGCGCTTCTCGGTGGGTCTGGAAGCGGTTGCGGATTTGCAGGCCGATATCGCCCAAGCCCTGAGGGCTATGGTTTAGCCCACAGGCGTTCGCCGGTGGCTTCCAGGTGCGTGAGGTAGACGCGCACTTCAAACTCCCATTGGTGGTACTGCGGCTCCATGTGGGCACACAGTTGGTAAAAGGCCTTGTCATGTGCGCGCTGGCGCAAATGGGCCAGTTCATGCACCACGATCATGCGCAAAAATTCCGGCGGTGCGTCCTTGAACAGGCTGGCAATGCGGATCTCATGCTTGGACTTCAGTTTGGAGCCTTGCACCCGCGAGATGGTGGTGTGGGTGCCCAAGGCGTTTTGCACCACATGCAGCTTGCTGTCGAAAGCCACTTTGCTTAGCGGTTCGGCGCCCCGCAGGTGTTGGTTCTTGGCGTCTTGCACATAGTCGTACAAGGCGCGGTCGGTGCGCAGGCCATGGCCCTCAGGGTACTTGTTTGTCAACCACGGCGCCACACCGCCCTGGTCGAGCAGGGTCTGCACTTGTTCGCGGGTCGTTTCCGGGTAGGCCTGCAGGTAGGGCAGGGGCCTCACACCTCGCGCCGCAGGGCGGGAAACAGAATCACATCGCGGATGCTGGCGCTGTCGGTCAGCAGCATCATCAGGCGGTCAATACCGATGCCGCAGCCGCCGGTGGGGGGCATGCCGTACTCCAGGGCGCGCACAAAGTCGTGGTCGTAGTACATGGCTTCATCGTCGCCGTTGTCTTTGGCGGCCACTTGTGCGTGAAAACGGGCAGCCTGGTCTTGCGCGTCGTTCAACTCGCTGAATCCATTGCCAAACTCGCGACCGGTGATGTAGAGCTCGAAGCGCTCGGTGACGCCCGGTTTTGTATCACTGGCGCGGGCCAGCGGTGAAATTTCGACCGGATGCTCGCAAATGAAGGTGGGTTGCCACAGCTTGTCCTCCACCGTTTCTTCAAAGTAGAGCACTTGCAGGCTGGCCAGGCTGCGGGTAGAGAGGTGGTGCTTGGCTTCTGTCATGCCGAGTTTGCGAACCGCATTGGTCAACCACTCGGCATCGAACACATGCTCGCCAGCATCCGTGTATTTTTGAATGGCTTCGATGATGGTCAGGCGCTCAAAGGGCTGGCTCAAGTCCACCGGCTTGCCGCCGTAGCTCATTTGCAGGCTGCCGGTGGCTTTGAGTGCCGCATCGCGCACCAGGTTTTCGGTGAAAGTCATCAAGTCCTGGTAGTTCCAATAGGCCGCATAGAACTCCATCATGGTGAACTCGGGGTTGTGTCGCACCGAGATGCCTTCGTTGCGGAAGTTGCGGTTGATCTCAAACACGCGATCGAAGCCACCCACAATCAAACGCTTGAGGTACAGCTCAGGCGCAATGCGCAAGAACATCTGCTGGTCCAAGGCGTTGTGGTGCGTGGTAAAGGGTTTGGCGTTGGCGCCGCCCGGAATCGGGTGCAGCATGGGCGTTTCGACTTCCAGGAAGCCGTGGTTCACCATGAATTCGCGAATGCCGCTTACCGCCTTGCTGCGCGCCACAAATCGCTTGCGCGCCGCCTCATCGGTCATCAAGTCGATGTAGCGCTGGCGGTACTTGACCTCCTGGTCGGCAATGCCGTGGAACTTGTCGGGCATGGGGCGCAGGCTCTTGGTGAGCAGGCGCACGCGGGTGGCGTGGATGGAGAGTTCGCCTGTCTTGGTTTTGAAAACTGTGCCCTCTGCCGCGACGATGTCACCCAGATCCCAGTGCTTGAAGTCTTCATAGAGCGCCTGCCCGACATCTTCGCCCTTCACGTACACCTGAATGCGGCCGTTGCTGGGTCCGAACGAGGCATCTTGCAAAGTGCAAAAGCTCGCCTTGCCCATGACGCGCTTGAGCATCATGCGCCCGGCAATGCGTGCTGTGGCACCGAGTTCGGCCAGCGCTGCAGTGTCGAGCGGCTCATACGCGTCAAAAAGATCGGCTGCCTTGTGGCTGGGGCTGAAATCGTTGGGAAATGCCACACCCTGACCATCCGCCTGGCGCTGGCGCAAGACTTTGAGTTTTTCTTTGCGCTCATGGATGAGTTGGTTTTCATCGGGCAGGGCAGGCGAGGTGGTTTGGAGGTCAGACATGGAGGATTACCGCGGTTCAGGGGCTGCTAAAGCGTTAGCCGCTGGTTCAGCCAGCGTGCACAACCCGCCATTCTAAGAGGGCGGCTGAGGCTATGATGCGTGCGCAGGCGGCGCTGCTGTGAAGCATGAATCCCTGTATTTCCCAGCGCTTCTACTTATTTGCCCATGCTTTACCAAATCATTTCGCTGGTACTCGATGTGGCCGTGGGCTTGGTCTGCGGCACCTGCTTGTTGCGCCTGTACATGCAGCAGCAGCGCATCCCGATGTCCGCGCGCGCAGGCAACCCCATCGGCCCTTTTGTTTTTGCGCTCACCGATTGGATTGTGCTGCCGCTGCGCATGGCACTTCCCAAGTTCGCAGCCTTGGATCTGGCCAGTCTGGTCGCTGCGGTATTGCTAGAGCTGGCGCAATACCTGGTGTTGTGGCTGCTCCAAGGGGCCAACCAAAGCCTGGCACTGATGGCCGTATTGGCACTGTTCGGCGTGGTGCGCGTTGCCCTGTCCGGTTTGATTGGTTTGGTGATGGTGTACGCGCTGCTGTCCTGGGTCCAAGCGCGCTCGCCCGTGTCTGATTTGCTGGACCGGCTCGTGGCGCCGCTCTTGTCCCCCATTCGCCGTCACTTGCCCTTGGTTGGCGGGGTGGACCTGTCTCCCTTGGCCTTGCTGCTGCTGTTGCAGGTATTCACCCTGCTTACCGGCGGTCTGCAAAACCTGGCCTTGATGGCCGTCGCCTGAGGGTCAGATGACTGCATCCGTCGGCTGGCGCTGCAGCATGGCCAAGACTTCGGCCACGGTTTTGCGCAACTCGCGCCGGTCGGAAATAAAGTCGACCGCGCCCTTGGTCTGCAAGAACTCTGCGCGCTGAAAACCTTCCGGCAAAGTCACTCGCACCGTGGACTCAATCACGCGGGGCCCGGCAAAGCCGATCAGGGCCTTGGGCTCTGCAATCACCACATCACCCAAAAAGGCAAAACCAGCGCTCAC
>CANBQX010000010.1 GCA_947371775.1 Comamonadaceae bacterium | reverse complement strand
TGCACGTCGATATTGGCGGGGTTTTCAAACTGTTGGGGAATCCACGCGCCGGGGGTTTGTTCTGCCAGCTCTTGCGCGCGGGCGATGGCGCCTTTCATGCCTTTCTCGCGGGGGGTCAAATCGAAGGTGGCACCGTAGGCCAGCATCAGGCGGCGGCGCTCGATGGACATGCTGTCAGGCATGACCAAAATCAATTTGTAGCCCTTCACGGCTGCCACCATGGCCAGGCCCACGCCGGTGTTGCCCGAGGTGGGTTCGATGATGGTGGCGCCAGGCTTGAGCGCACCGCTCTTTTCGGCGTCTTCCACCATGGCCAGCGCAATGCGGTCCTTGATGGAGCCGCCCGGGTTGCTGCGCTCGGACTTGATCCACACATTTGCGCCCGCGCCAAACAGGCGGTTGATGCGCACGTGCGGGGTGTTGCCAATGGTTTGCAGGATGGTGTCGGCTCTCATGGGTATGTCTCCGGTGGGGTGGGGGATGGTTCGGTATGGTGCCATTTTGAGGCAGATTCCACGCCGGCCTGGTTATATGGATATCCGCAGCGCCGATAATCGGGGCGTGAAGCCCACTAGACCACCGCTGGTGCAATCTGGGAAACCAGGCACTGGAGGAACGTCCGGACTGCACAGGGCAGCGTAGCAGCTAACGGCTGTCCACTGAAACCCACGCCCGCAAGGGCGCGGCATAAGGTGAGGATCAGAGCAACAGAGACGAGTCGCCGCGGGGCAACCCGCAGCGGGTGAAACGGGCAATCTCTACGCGCAGCAATACCAAGTAGGCCAGCGCAAAGCGCTGCGGTTCGCCGCAGCGTCCTGACCGGGACCCCCGGTGTTGGCGGGTAGGTAGCACCGAGCTCTTGGGCGACCAAGGGCCCAGATTAATGGTGGTCACATGCCGGGGCAACCCGGCATGCACAGAATCCGGCGTAACGGTGGGCTTCACACTTTATTCAAGGCCCCGGGCCTGCGGCTTCATGCCGCCAGGCGCGGGGCGGCGGCCAGCATCGGGCGCAGATGGGCCAGCATGTCGTGCACCAAGGCATCCAAATCAAACTGCGCTGACCAGCCCCAATCCTTGCGGGCCTCGCTGTCGTCAATCGATTGCGGCCAGCTGTTGGCAATGGCCTGGCGGTAGTCCGGCGCGTAGTCGATACGAAAGCCGGGCAGCTGCTGCGCGATGGAGCGTGCAATTTGCGCAGGCGTAAAGCTCACGCCCGCCAGGTTGTAGGCCCCGCGTTGGTGAATGGACTCACCGGGTGCGTCCATCAGCTCCAAGGTCGCGCGAATTGCGTCGGGCATGTACATCATGGGCAGGGCCGTGCCGGCGGCCAGGAAGCTGGTGTAGTGCCCGGTCTGCAGCGCGGCATGAAAAATCTCCACTGCGTAATCGGTGGTACCGCCGCCTGGTGGCGTTTTCCAGCTGATCAGGCCGGGGTAGCGCAGGCTGCGCACATCGACACCGTGGTTGCGGTGGTACCAGGCGCACCAGCCTTCACCGGCCAGTTTGGAGATGCCATACACACTGCTGGGGTCCATCACCGTGGCTTGCGGTGTGAGCAGCTTGGGGCTGCTGGGGCCGAAGGCCGCAATCGAACTCGGCCAAAACACCCGCAGCGCATGGCTGCGTGCCAGCTCCAGCACGTTTAAGAGGCTTTTCATGTTCAGGTCCCAGGCCCACATCGGGTGTTGCTCACCACGGGCCGACAGAGCTGCTGCGAGCAAGTAGACCTGGGTGACCGAAAAACGCTCAACCACGTTGCGCAGGGCGGCGGCATCGGTCGCATCCAGCGCCGCGTGGCGCACGCCCAACAGCCGTGTTGGCGTGCTGGCTTGGGGCGAGATATCGCTGGAGACGACGCACTGCGCGCCATGGCGCTGCGCGAGCGCCTCTACCAGCTCGGTGCCGATCTGGCCGTTGGCGCCAATGACCAAAATGCAAGGGGTGCTCATGGGATGCTCCTCAGGCAATCAGACCGAGTTCGCGTCCGGCCTGGGTGAAGGCCGCCACCGCAAATTCCAAATCCGCGCGGCTCTGGCCGGCACTCATTTGCACCCGAATGCGCGCCTTGCCTTGGGGCACCACCGGAAAAAAGAAGCCCACCACATACACACCCAGCTCCAGCATGCGCGCGGCCAGGCGCTGCGCCAGCTCCGCCTCAAACACCATGATGGGCACGATGGGGTGGTCGCCGGGCGCAATGGCAAAGCCGGCGTCAGTCATGGCTTGGCGGAAGTAGGCCGTGTTGTCGGCCAGTTGCGCGCGCAAGGTGGTGGAGCCTTCCAACAAATCGAGCACGGCAATCGACGCGCCCACGATCATGGGGGCCACGGTGTTCGAAAAAAGATAGGGGCGCGAACGCTGGCGCAGCAGCTCTATCACCTCGCGCCGCCCGCTGGTAAAGCCCCCCGATGCACCGCCCAGCGCCTTGCCCAGGGTGCCGGTGATGATGTCGACCTTGCCCCACACGCCCCGGTACTCGGGCGTGCCGCGCCCGGTGGGGCCGACAAAGCCGGTGGCGTGGCACTCGTCCACGCCAAGCAAGGCACCATAGGCGTCGCACAGGGTGCGGATCGCGTCCAACCTGGCCACGGTGCCGTCCATGGAAAAAACGCCATCGGTGAACACCAGCGTGAAGCGTGCACCGTCGGCGCGGGCCTGTGCCAGACAGCGCTCTAGGTCGGCCATGTCGTTGTTCTTGTAGCGGTAGCGCTTGGCTTTGCACAGGCGTATGCCGTCAATGATGGAGGCGTGGTTGAGTTCGTCGCTGATCACGGCGTCCTGCTCGCCCAGCAGGGGTTCGAACAAGCCGCCATTGGCGTCAAAGGCGGCAGCGTAGAGGATGGTGTCCTCGGTTCCCAAAAAGCGCGACAGACGCGCCTCCAAGGTTTTATGCAAGTCTTGCGTGCCGCAAATAAAGCGCACCGAACTCAGACCGTAGCCATGGGTGCGCAGCGTCTGGTGCGCCGCTTCGATCACCGCAGGGTGCGAGGACAGGCCCAGGTAATTGTTGGCACACAGATTGAGCACTTCACGCTGGCCGCCGTCTGCGGTACGGGTGGGGATGTGCGCACTTTGCGCGCCGGTGATGATGCGCTCGGCCTTGTACAGACCTGCGGAGCGGATGGAGGCCAGTTCGCTCGCAATGTGCGAATAAAAGTCGGTGCGGGGTGCGGAATCAGCGGATGGGTGGGACATGGCGACCTCGGTAAAAAGCTGCGGCACAATGGGCAGATTCGTTTGTGCACTGAATACTGGTTTGTTCAGTATATCGAACATTGATCGTTATAAGGGAAATTTTGTGGCTTCACGCTCTGCTGCTTCCAAATCTGCTGCCACCCGCATCACCCCGGTGGCGGAGCCGCCCCGCGTAGGCGCCACGCTGGCGGCGCTGCGCCAGCGCCGTGCCCTGTCGCTGGACGAGCTCTCGCGCATGGCCGGCGTCTCTAAATCGATGCTGTCGCAAATTGAGCGTTCGCAGGCCAACCCCACCGTGGCGGTGGTCTGGCGCCTGGCCAATGCGCTGGGCGTGCCCCTGGCCGAACTGCTGGGTGGCGAGCCTGCCACGGCCGAGCCGGCCATGGGGTTCGTGCCCGCGCACAGCGCGCCTTCGCTGCGCAGTCCCGATGGCTTGTGCGAATTGCGCATCCTGGGCCCGATTGAGCTGGCTGGTCAGTTTGAGTGGTACGCGCTGACCGTGCAGCCCGGCGGCGCCCTGGAGTCCACGCCGCACGAAGACGGCACGCGCGAGCACCTGACGGTGCAGGCGGGAACTTTAGATGTTTCAACCGGCGCAGAAACCCAGCGCCTCAAGCCCGGCGAAACCGCCCGCTACGCTGCCGACCGTGCGCACACCATTCGCAATGCCGGGAAAACCGTGGTCAGTGCCTGGTTGGTGGTGGTGCATCCGGCCTGAGTGCAGATGCCATTGCGCCGCAGCGAGGGCTAAAACCGCTCGTGCGCGCCCAGGTAGCGCCATTGGCCGGGTGCGACCTCGCCCAAACCCACCCGCCCCAAGCGGATGCGGCGCAGCCCGACCAGCGTGAGTCCGGCGATGTCGCACAGGTAGGCGGCCAGGCCGGGGTGCGAGCCCTTGACCGCAATGCGCAGCTTGCTGCCCTGCGGTCCCGAGCTGCCAACGCTGACTTTGGTGTGCGGCAAGTTGTGGCGGGGGTCGCGCAAGGCCCGTTCAATGGGCTGCAGTGCCTCGGGTGGGACTTCGCCTTGCACTTCTGCAATCAGTTCGTGTTCCATCACGGCCAGGTCTTCGCTCAGCTTGCGCTGGGTACGCCAGTCCTGGGTAAAAACGATCAGGCCGCTGGCGCCCGTCTCCAACTCCACGCTGGCTTCCAAGCCGGTGAAGTGGCGTTTGAGGACGCGGGTGTCGTTGGCGTCTTGCGGGCTGCGGTGGGCTGCGGTCAGCAGCTCCCGCGCGGTATGCACTTTGGGCTTTTTGCCTTTGTAGTGCGGGCTGGGGATGGGCGCCTCGGTCACACCGTCCAACCAGCCCGGCGGCTTGTTCAGCACCAGGGTGATGGCGCTGAGGTTCAGCAGGCTGGCCTCTGCATCCACCGTCACGGCTTGCTGCTGCACGCGAAACGGCGGGTCTTCCACCACCACGCCGTCCACCCGCACAAAGCCGCCCTCGATGTACTGCTCGGCCTCGCTGCGCGAGCAGTCCAGCAGTTGGGCCACGCGCTTGGCCAGGCGTTCGCCCTCAGGCACTGGCGCGGGTGCGCGGCTCACGTGCCGCTCCCAGCCGACTGCAGCCATTGGATGTGTTCCACATGGGCCAAGAGCGAGCGCTTGGCCACCGGCCACAGGCGGGGGTCCACATCGTCATAGGCCAGTGGCAGCCATTGGTCGGGGTCGCCATTCGGATTGGCGCGCATCACCGCGGCAATTTTGGCTTCGCGCTTCAGGCGGTGGGCCTTGAGGTGGGCGATGGCGTCCAGCGCCTTGGGCAGGGGATGGCCGTGGGCGGGGAGTATGAATTCCACGCCGTATTCCGTGCATTGTTGGTGCAGCACATCGAGCGAATGCAAGTAGTGGCCCATATTGCCGTCCGGTGGGTCAATCACCGTCGTGCTGCCGTTCAAGATGTGGTCGCCGGTGAAGAGCAAACCGTCTTCTTCGAGCAGCAGGCACACATGGTTGGCCGCATGGCCCGGCGTGTGGATGGCCAGCAGCGTGTGGCTGGGCTCACCCCCATTCACGGGGGAAAGCAGCAGGCGCTGACCATGGGCCAGGGTGAGGTCGGGCACAAATTGGCTGTTGGCGCGGGCCGTGGGCGCAGAGGCCAAGCCCCACACCGCCACCGCCACGCCTGCTTGGGCGCACAGGTCTTGCAAAGGCTTGGCGCCAGGCGAATGGTCGGGGTGCGAGTGGGTGCAGACGATGAGCTTGAGGTTGCCCCCGCTGCCGTCCACATGGGTGGCTGCCGCCCACAGGCGCGCCACATGGTCGGCGTCTGCCGGGCCGGGGTCGATGGCAATAAAGCCGGTGCGGGGGTCGCCCACCAGGTAGCTGTTGGTGCCAGGGCCGGTCATGAAACCGGGGTTGGGAGCGGTCAGGCGCAGCACATTGCGCAGCAGTGCGACGGGCGTATGGCTTTGCCATTCGGCGGGCGAGGGCAGGGGGCCAGCGGCAGAATCGAGAATTTGGGACAGTCGGGGCATACGGGCATTTTGCAGGCAAAAGGCGCGCCGATTGATAATCAGCGTCTATGCGAATCCCGTTTACCAAAATGCAAGGCGCCGGCAACGACTTTGTCGTGCTGGACGAAACCGGCGGTCCGCTGGGGCTGACCGCCGCGCATTACCGCTTTTTGGGCGACCGCCACTTTGGCGTGGGCGCCGACCAGATCCTGACGGTGCGCCCCTCCCCCGCAGCGGGCATTGACTTCGAATACATCATCCACAACGCCGACGGCGCCGAGGTCGAGCAGTGCGGCAATGGCGCACGCTGCTTTGCCCAGTTTGTGCACGAGCGCGGCCTGAGCAGCAAAAGCCGCTTGCGCGTGAAAACCATGAAAGGCGTGATCGAACCCGAACGTGCGCCAGACGGCCGCATCACGGTGGACATGGGCGCGCCGGTGTTTGAAGCAGAGCAACTGCCCTTTGACACGCAAGGCCTGGTGCCTCAGGCTGACGGCCACTGGCACAGCTGGCCGCTGGCGCTGGCAGACACCGGTGTCACGGTCTGGATCGCTGCGGTGTCCATGGGCAACCCGCATGCGGTGCAGCGGGTGGTGGATGTGGACACTGCGCCGATTGAGACGCAAGGCCCCTTGGTGCAGCAGCATCCGCGCTTTGCCCGCCACGTCAACGCGGGCTATATGCAAATCGTCAACCGCGGCCAGATTCGCCTGCGCGTGTTTGAGCGCGGAGTCGGCGAGACTTTGGCCTGTGGCAGCGGCGCCTGTGCGGCGGTGGTGGCCGGTATCCGCTGGGGACTGCTGGACGCCTCGGTCGATGTGCACACGCGCGGCGGCGTCCTCACCATCTCGTGGGAGGGGGGCGATGCCCCTGTGCTGATGACCGGCCCAGCCGTGACCGTATTCCGGGGCGAGATTGACATTCCTGCCGCGCTTTAATCCTCTTCTTATTTCATTACCAAGCAACGACCATGAGCCAGCTCACCGACCAATCTCTGAACAACCCGATCACCGAAGACGATATTGCCAACTACCTGGCCAATACGCCGGACTTCTTTTTGCGCCATTCGGAACTGCTGGCCGCGGTGCAACTGACCAGCCCGCACAGCAACCGCGCCGTGAGCCTGCAGGAGCGCCAGGCCGAAATGTTGCGCGAAAAAATCAAGCTGCTGGAAGTGCGCATCATGGACATGATTCGCCACGGCAACGACAACGTGCTCTTGTCCGACAAGATCCTGCGCTGGGCCCGGGGCCTGCTGCTGGTGCCGCAAGCGCAAACGCTGCCGGCATTGATTGCGCAAGACATCAAAGACCAGTTTTCGGTGCCCCAGGTGAGCGTGCGCTTGTGGGGCCTGTCCAGCGACTATGCCGACGCACCCTTTGTGCAAGGCGTGACCGACGAAGCCAAGCTGTTTGCCTCGTCGCTGACCGAGCCTTTTTGCGGCCTGAACACAGGCTTTGAAGTGGCCGCCTGGCTGGACAAGCCCGAGGCTGCGAGCTCCGTGGCGCTGATTCCCTTGCGCAGCGGCGAGGCGGGCAGCGGCGCACCCGCCTTTGGCATGCTGGTGCTGGCGTCCATGGACGCGCAGCGTTTTCACGGCGGCATGGGTACCGACTTTTTGGCCCGCATTGGCGAAGTGGCCAGCGCCGCGCTGAGCCGCCTGCGCTGAATCAGCTCATCCGCTTCACTCCACTGCCCCTGTGGACACCGACCCCGCGCTGATCGAGGCTTACCTGGAGCATGTGCGGGTCGAAAAGCGCCTGGCGTCGCGCACCGTGGACTTGTATGCCCTGGACCTGGCCAAGCTGCAGGCCTTCGCCGGAGCCGTCGCTTCGGCAACAGGCACAGGACTGGCGCTGACGGAGGTCAAAAACCACCACATCCGCCGCTGGGTGGCGGCCATGCACAGCGGCGGGCGCAGCGGCCGGGGCATTGCACTCATTCTGAGCGGCTGGCGCGGTTTCTATGCCTGGTTGGGGCGGCAGGGTATGGTGGCCAGCAATCCGGTGCAAGACGTTCGATCCCCCAAAGCGCCCAAACCCCTGCCCAAGGCCCTGGGTGTGGACGACGCAGTGCAGTTTGCCGACTTTCAGAGCGACGACGATGCCTGGCTGGAAGCGCGCGATGCGGCCATGGTGGAGTTGCTCTACGGCAGCGGCCTGCGCGTTGGTGAACTGGTGGGGCTGGACGTGGTGGCCAGTCCGCAGGCCAAGGGCTGGATTGATCTGCAAGCGGCCGAAGCCCACGTGTTGGGCAAGGGCTCCAAGCGGCGCAGTGTGCCGATTGGGGCCACGGCTTTGCAGGCGCTGGTGCGTTGGCTCTCGTTGCGCGGCGATAGCGGTCCAATGCCCAGTGCTGACGCATCAGCCGCACTCTTTCAAGGGCGCTATGGCACGCGTTTGACTGCGCAATCTGTGTGGCAGCGCCTGCAGCGGCGCAGCCTGCAAGCCGGTATGGCCACGCCGGTGCACCCGCACATGCTGCGCCACTCCTTTGCCAGCCATGTGCTGCAATCCAGCAGCGATTTGCGCGGTGTGCAGGAACTCCTGGGTCACGCCAATATCAGTACCACCCAGGTCTACACGCGCCTGGACTTCCAGCACCTGGCCAAGGCCTATGACGCGGCCCATCCCCGGGCCAGGTCCAAAAAGCCTTAACGCAGGCCCGCGCCGGTCAAGCCGTTTTGGGCACCCGGTACATAGCGCAAATCTTGTTGCCGTCGGGGTCGCGCAGGTAGGCCAGGTAGAGCTTGCCGGTGGGGCCTTCGCGGTAACCGGGCGGGTTTTCGCACGTCGTGCCGCCGTTGGCGATGCCCGCAGCGTGGAAGGCATCGCATTGTTCAGCGGACTGCATGGCAAAGCCGGTGGTGCTGCCGTTGCCGTGGGTGGCGGGCTCACCATTGATGGGCGTGGAAATGGCAAACACGCCGGTCGCACTGCGGTAGAAAAAGCGGTTGTTGTTGGCCATGCCGGGGCCCACGCCCACGGTGGCGAGGACGGCGTCGTAAAAGGTCTTGGATCGGGTCAGGTCACTGACGCCCAACATGATGTGGCTGAACATGGTTTGTCTCCGTGAATACCCTTTCGGGCGGCGGCACATGGTAACCAGCTTTGGTGCGGGGTCCGCACAAGGGTGCGGCGACAATGGCACCATGAAAACCATTCGCCTTCGCGCCGGCAAAGAGCGCTCCTTGCAGCGACGCCATCCCTGGATTTTTGAGTCCGCCATTGAGCGCGGCGGAGCCGACAGCGGCGAGACGGTGCGGGTCGAGGGCCATGAGGGCCAATTCCTGGGCTGGGCTGCGTTCAGCCCCAGCTCCAAAATAAGGGCCAGAGTCTGGAGTTTTGTGGAGAGCGAGCGCATTGACGCCGCGTTTTTTGGCCGCGCGGTGGCGAGCGCCATCCAGGCGCGCACACGGCTGGAAGTACACAGCGATGGCATGCGCCTGGTGCATGGCGAGTCCGACGGCCTGCCGGGCTTGATCGTGGACCGCTATGGCGACACGCTGGTGGCGCAGTTCACCTCGGCCGGGGTTGAGCGCTGGAAGGCGGTGATTGCCGATGCCCTGCTGCTGCACACCGGCCTGGAAAAACTGTACGAGCGTTCTGACGCCAGCAGCCGGGGCCTGGAGGGCTTGCCCGAGTCCACCGGCTGGTTGCGTGGCAGCGGTGCCACCGATCTGGTGTTGCGGGAACATGACTGGCAGCTGGCGCTGGACATTGCGCACGGGCACAAAACCGGCTTTTACCTGGACCAACGCGACAGCCGCAAAAAGTTTGCGGAGCACGCGCGCCGACTCCAGTTTCAACGGGTGCTCAACTGCTTTTGCTACACCGGAGGCTTCACGGTCGCCGCCCTGTCTGGCGGTGCGGCGCATGTCACCTCTATTGATTCGTCTGGCCCAGCATTGGTGCAGGCGGCGGCCAACGTGGCATTGAACGGCTTTGCGCCGGAGCGCGCCAGTTTCATGGACGCCGACGTCAATGCGTCCTTGCGCCAATTCGCCCAGGCCGGGCAAAGCTTTGATGCCATCGTGCTCGACCCGCCCAAGTACGCACCCACGGTGGCGCACGCCGAGCGCGCAGCGCGCGCCTACAAAGACATCAACCGCCTGGCCTTCAAAATTTTGGAGCCTGGCGGCGTGCTGTTTACCTACTCCTGCTCGGGCGGCATCAGCGCGGATTTGTTCCACAAAATTGTGGCCTCTGCAGGTGCGGACGCGGGCGTGGATGGTTTCATTACCGAGCGCATGGGCGGCGCACCCGACCACCCGATGACCATCAACTTTCCAGAGGGCGAGTACCTCAAAGGTCTGGTGGTGATGCGCAAACTCTGAGGCAGGCCATGACTTACACATTGTTCTATTCCCCTGACAGCGCCAACATCGTGGTACGTATGGCGCTGGAAGAAATCGGGGCCACCTTTGAGGCTTTGGAAGTAGACCGGCGCGAGAACGCACAGCGCAGCCCGGCGTTTTTGAAGTTCAACCCGCAAGGCCTGCTGCCGGTGTTGGTGGACCCGGCGCAGGACGAGCCGCTGTTTGAAACGGCGGCAATTTTGTTGCACCTGGCCGATGAGCACCGCATGCTCAAGCCTCTGGATGCGCGCGCGCGAGGGCGGTTTCTGAAGTGGTTGTTCTTCCTGTCCAACACCTTGCATGCAGATTTGCGCATCGCTTTTTATACCGAGCGTTATGCCGACAACGCGCAAAGCATCGCCGCCTTGCGTGTGCCATTGCGCAGCCGTGTCTTAGCGCACCTGGTGTTGTTGGACGCGGAGATGGCGCGCCACGCGGGCCCCTGGCTTTTGGGTGCCGAGCTCAGCGTGTGTGACTTGTACCTGGCTGCCTGCGTGCGCTGGGCGCAGCTCTACCCCCGAGGGGACGCCCTGCCTGCCACCGCCGTGCAAGCGCTGCCCCGATTAGCGGGCTTGCTCCGAACATTGGACGAACGCCCGGCGGTGCGCAAGGCGTTTGCTGCAGAAGGTATTTCAGGGCCGCTGTTTCTGGCGCCCGAATATCCCGCCAACCCCGTGGTGTAAGTCGGGCCAACCGCGCCAGCTGCAAGGGATTGCGCACGCGCGACAATAGCGGCATGAAACCGAACAAACCCCGCATTCCCGTGCACAAGCACGGCCCCCAGGTGCAGCGCAGCCACGAAATCCGCATCATTGGTGGCCTGTGGAAGCGCACCAAGCTCAAAGTCGCCGACAAACCGGGTCTGCGCCCCACCCCCGACCGTGTGCGTGAGACGCTGTTCAATTGGCTGGGTCAAGACCTGACCGGTATGCGCTGCATAGACGTGTTTGCTGGTACTGGCGCATTGGGCTTTGAGGCGGCATCGCGTGGCGCAAAAGACGTGGTGCTGGTGGAACAAGACAGCGCGCTGATCGAGCAACTCAAGCGCACCCAGTCCCAGCTCTCGGCCCAACAGGTGCAGGTGCAGCGCGGCGATGGCGTGTCTGCCTTGCGCCAGGCGGCGCCCGGCAGCATGCAGCTGGTGTTTCTGGATCCCCCGTTTGACACCGCCTTGTGGGAACCTGCGCTCAAGGCGGCCGCCCGCGCCGTGTCGCCCCAGGGCTGGATTTACCTGGAGGCGCCCGTGGCCTGGAGCGAAGCCCAGCTGGCCGCACTGGGCTTGGTCGTGCACCGGCACCTCAAGGCGGGCGCGGTGCATGCCCATTTGCTGCGCCTTGCGTCCACCGACGAGCTGGCTGCGCTAGAGTCTCCCACCGCTGCTGACACGCCCACCGACCCATCTCCGGAAGTTTGAATATGGCCCACGCCCCCGCGTCCACCATCGCCGTCTACCCCGGCACCTTTGACCCCATCACCCTGGGTCATCTGGATTTGATTGCCCGCAGCGCCCAGCTGTTTGGCACTGTCATCGTCGCGGTTGCCGCGGCCCACCACAAAAAAACCCTGTTCACGCTGGAGGAGCGCCTGGCCACGGTCAGTGAAGTGGTGCAGCCCTGGGCCCATGTGAAGGTGCTGCCGTTTACCGGGCTGGTGACCGAGTTCGCCCGCAGCCAGGGGGCTTGCGCCATGGTGCGCGGCCTGCGTTCGGTCACCGACTTTGACTTTGAGGCGCAGCTTGCCGGCATGAACCGGGCGCTGGCGCCAGCGATTGAGTCGGTGTTCTTGACGGCCGATGCGCGCTACGCGCCTATCTCCAGCACACTGGTGCGCGAAATTGCCACCTTGAAGGGCGATGTCGCGCAATTTGTGCCGCCTGCGGTGCTGGCGCGTCTGCGCGCCAAATTGCAGGCAGGGGCTTGAGGGAAAAGCCATGGCCTTGTTGATTACCGACGAGTGCATCAACTGCGACGTCTGCGAGCCCGAGTGCCCGAACGACGCTATCTCTATGGGTGTGGAGATTTACGAAATCGACCCGCACAAGTGCACCGAGTGTGTGGGGCATTTCGATGAGCCGCAGTGCGTGCAGGTGTGCCCTGTCGCCTGCATTCCCATCAACCCCGCCTTTGTCGAAGACCGGGAGACCCTTTGGCAAAAGTACCGCCGCCTGCAAGCCGGTACCACCGCCGCGTAGCTCAGGGCTTGGGCTGAAGCTCCTGTTTGGGGCTGGCCGGCACATCCACTTTGGCGGGTGTTGCCGGGGTCTTTTTGGGATGTTTGAGTGCCAGACTGGTGATTGGTTTTACGACGGTCGGCCCTTTGTGTTTGGTATGCGGCTTGTCGTGGTCGTCTGCAGCACTGGCTTTTACTTTCGCTTTAACGGCCTGCGCCTGGGCTTGCATTTGAGCCAGTCGTTGGGCTGCGGCTTCATCGGCTTTGCGGTTTTTTTCCAGTTGATCGGCCAGTTTGGTGCTTCGCGCAGTGGCCTCGTCGGTTTGCGCTTTTTGCGCTCCGCTGCGGGCATCGCTGCTGGAGATGGTGACGGACTGCGGACAAGGCATGTCGCTGTAAATGGCGCCACAGCGGTAGACGGTCTGGTTCTGCGCCAGACTCCAGGCGCTCGCACTCGAGAGGCCTATTGCGACAAGCCCTTTGGCAATCGACAGCATTTTCATTGTCTTCTCCCTTGGTGTTGAATAGGCGTCGGCTTTGGGGCCGATGTCTTCAGGACGCGGGTGGCACTTGCGCGGCGTCGCTGGACTGTTCTGGTTTCGGTGGTTTGGGGCGAGGCGGCTTGCTGGTGTGAATGTGCAGCATGGCCTTGTTCATCTCACCCGTCAACAGATGCGGCAATGCGGTGAGCGCACGGTCTATGCATTGGTCAATGGCGATGCGGTGGTCCAGCGGGGGCTTTTTCAATACCCAGTTGGCCACTTCCGTTTTGAGCCCAGGGTGTCCGATGCCGATTCGCAAACGCCAGTAGTCGCCCGTGCCGAGTTGGGCGTGGATGTCGCGCAGGCCGTTGTGCCCGGCGTGTCCTCCGCCGAATTTGAGTTTGGCCTCCCCGGGCGCCAGGTCGAGTTCATCGTGCACCACCAGTACTTCATCCGGATTGATTTTGAAGAACCGGGCCAATGCGCCTACCGATTTGCCCGACAGGTTCATGTAGGTTTGCGGCTCCAACAGCCACACGGGCTGACCCTGAAAGGCCGTGCGGGCGACCAGACCGGCGTAGCTTTTGTCCATGGTCAGCGAGGTCTTGAGTGCGCGTGCTGCGCCATCGACAAACCAAAACCCTGCGTTGTGCCGGGTGGCGTCGTATTCGGGGCCCGGGTTTCCCAGGCCGACCACAAGCTTGATCATGGCGATTGAAAAAAGAGGTAAGAGCGGTGTTGATTGTTACAAAGTAAAACGGCCCACCGAGGTGGGCCGTTTACAAGAGCAAGCGCAGGGCTTATTTCTTGCCTTTGCCTTTGGCAGGTGCAGCAGCCACGGGTGCTTCCACCACTTCGGCCACAGGAGCCACCACCGACACGATGACGGGGTTTTCGCGGCCGCGGATCACGGCTTTGACGCCCTTGGGCAGAGTCAAATCCTTGGCGTGCAAGGAAGTGCCTTTTTTCAGCTCGCTCAAGTCCACTGCAATGAACTCAGGCAAGTCGGCTGGCAGGCAAGCGACTTCCAGTTCGGTCACCACGTGGGTGATCAAGCAGGCGTCGAGCTTGAATGCGGGGGAATTCTCTTCACCGCTGAAGTGCAATGGCACTTTCATGTGCAGCGTGGTGTTGGCGTCCACGCGCTGGAAGTCCACGTGCAGAATCAACTGCTTGAAAGGGTGCATCTGCACATTGCGCAGCAGCACTTTGCTTTCAGAACCATTGAGTTCCATGTCCAGAATCGAGGCGTGGAACGCTTCTTTCTTGATGGCATGCCACAGTGCGTTGTGGTCTAACTCGATGGCCAAAGGCTCAGCCGCGCCACCATAGACGATACCCGGTGTGCGACCCGTAATGCGGAGACGGCGGCTCGCACCCGTACCCTGCGCAGCGCGCTCAAAAGCGACAAATTTCATAACTTACTCCAAAAAGAGTCCACCGCGACCAGTGTGACTCCGGTTCAACAAAGGCGCCATCTGCTCAAACGGCAGCGGGGCGCCCGCTTTTTTGCCTCGATCAGAACAAATTGTCCTGGTCCGAGAACAAACTCATTACCGACTCACCCTTGGCAATGCGCAAAATCGTCTCAGCGATCAGCGGGGCCACCGTGAGTTGGCGGATTTTCTTGCACTGCGCAGCGGCGGCACTCAAGGGGATGGTGTTGGTTACCACCACTTCGTCGAGCGCGTCGCCTTGCGAAATACGTTCAATGGCCGGGCCCGAAAAAATCGGGTGCGTGCAGTAGGCGTAGACCTTCTTGGCACCACGCATCTTCAACACCTCTGCGGCTTTAACCAAGGTGCCTGCGGTGTCGATCATGTCGTCCATGATGACGCAGTTGCGGCCTTCGATTTCGCCGATCACATGCATCACTTCACTCACATTGGCGCGCGGACGGCGCTTGTCAATGATGGCCAGATCGCAGTTGAGCTGCTTGGCCAGCGCACGGGCACGCACCACACCACCCACATCGGGGGACACGACGATCAGGTCGTCGTAGTTCTTCTGGCGTAAATCGCCCAGCAAAACAGGCGACGCGTAAATATTGTCCACGGGGATATCAAAAAAGCCCTGGATCTGGTCTGCGTGCAAATCCATGGTCAAGACGCGGGACACGCCTGCGGCTTGCAGCATATTGGCGACCACCTTGGCGGTAATCGGCACGCGGGTGGAGCGTGGGCGGCGGTCCTGGCGGGCATAGCCGAAGTAGGGAATCACGGCGCTGATACGTTCGGCCGATGCGCGTTTGAGCGCGTCCACCATGATCAGCAGCTCCATCAAATTTTCGTTGGTCGGAGCGCAGGTGCTTTGCACCACAAACACGTCGCGTGCGCGGACGTTTTGGTTGATCTCGACGGTCACCTCGCCATCGGAGAAACGCCCTACGGTGGCTGCGCCCAGGCTGATACCGAGATCCCGCGCGATGTCCGCCGCCATGCCAGGATTGGCATTGCCGGTGAAAACCATGAAATCGGGGTGGTAGGGTTCCTGCATGGTGCGGTCCAGTGAGGTTGACGGTTTTAGCTGGCGCCTGCTTGGCGGCAAATGCCTCACCAGCCAGGCCGTTCACAATATTTGGCAGGGGAAGAAGGATTCGAACCTTCGCATGCTGGAATCAAAATCCAGTGCCTTAACCAACTTGGCGATTCCCCTACACAGGTTGGCAGCACACTGCTACCCACCGTTAACCTTTGTCACCAGCCCCAAAGGGGGTGACGCTCCAAATTGCCACACGCTCTGACCAGCGAGCCCTTGGGGGCATCTTGCCAATCCACAGCGTGGGAAATTTGAGCAAAAACCGCGCTTCCCGAGCCTGTCATCCGCGCCTGCAATCCCTTGGTCGCCATCCAATCAATGGAATGACGAATCTCCGGGCAGTGCATTTCGGCAACTGGCTGCAAATCGTTATGACCAAAGCCATAGACGTTTGAAGCGAAGCCAGAAATTATAGCAAGTTCCGTATTGCGCTGAAGTGAGGGGTCGGAAAAGATCTGGGCAGTTTCCAAACCCGCTTGGGGTTTGACAATCAAAAACCGCGCTGAGGGGAGCGCAACGGGCGTCGTTTTCTCTCCTACCCCCTCGATCCAGGCATTTTCGCCGCCTAAGAAAAAGGGCACGTCAGCGCCCAGGCTCAGGCCGATTTCTGCGAGTTTTTCGCGCGGCAACTGCAAATTCCACAGCCGATTGAGCGCGAGCAGGGTGGAGGCAGCGTCGGAGGAACCGCCACCCATACCGGCCTGCGCCGGCACCGATTTGGCAATGCCAATGTGGGCACCCAGTTTGCAGCCGCTGGCTGTCTGCAATGCACGGGCTGCGCGCAAGACCAGATCGTCTGGCGGCAAGGCCCAGGTCAGGTCTTCCCGGCTGAGCAAACCGTCGCGGCGGAGTTCAAAGTGGAGCTGGTCACTCCAATCAATGAGCATGAACACTGATTGCAGCAGATGGTAGCCGTCCGATCGCCGGCCCGTGACGTGCAAAAAGAGATTGAGTTTGGCCGGAGCGCTGACATCGTAAATCGCCTGCATCGCTGAATTATCCGGGGTCGAGAATGATTTTGATTTCCGCTGCCGCGTCGGGTGCCAAGCGCCATGCTTTGATCCGACCCTGGGCGCGGGATTGCAAATCAACTTGCCAGCCCGCCACGGGTGTCGCGTCTCCCTGAAGCCAGCCAAACAGGGTGGCCATGGGAAGCGGCGTGCCTACGCTGTAGGCCACCATGGCGTCGGCCGATGCAAATGACTGGGTGTTTTGGGGAGTTTTCAGAACTGCGCCGTCTGCGTTCCAGCGCAGCGTAGCCAAGCTGGTGCCCAAAACACTGGTCAGCGTGAGCACGCCTTGGCTTGCGGAGCCCGCCAATACAAAACTGGCGGAAAAAGCCTGGGGTGGCTCACCGGCAACGGACACCGCCAAGCGACCCTGCCACGTGGGCTGGGCCGGAACCGCTGAAGTGCGTGGCTTAAGGTCAGCGCAGCCCGCTGCAAGCAGTAGCAAGCCCATGCCGAAGCTGCCAGCCACCGAGGCGCATGCGCGCCGGTTCATAGCTTGCCGCGCAACCGCAAAATAGTGGATTTGAGGGTCTCGTTGTCATGGTTGAGCTCAAGACCCTCTTTCCAGGCAGCGCTGGCTTGGTCGGGGCGCTGCAAGGCCCAAAGCACTTCGCCGAGGTGGGCCGCTATTTCAGGGTCTGGCCGCGCCTTAAAGGCTTTTTGTAGCAGGGCCAAGGCCTCGGCCAGGTTGCCGCTGCGGTATTCGACCCAGGCCAAGCTGTCGATGATGAAAGGGTCTTCGGGCGCAAATTCAAGTGCTTTTTGAACCAAGGCCCGCGCTTCGTTCAGGCGAAGATTGCGCTCCGCCAATGAGTAGCCCAGGGCGTTGTAGGCGGCGTGGTAGTCCGGTTTCGACGCGATCACAGCGCGAAGAATGTGTTCCATTTCGTCAGGACGGCCGAGTTTTTCGGCTGAAATGGCCAGCTCATAGCGCAGCTCAGCATCGTCAGCAAACGACTTCAAGGCCTGCGTCAGCAGGCCATATGCCGCTTGCTCCTGGTGGTTGTCGCGCAGGAGCTGCAACTCGAGGCTAATTTTGTTGCGAGCATCGTCGGTGTCTTTTTCGGGAAGCTGGCGAATCAGCGCACGCGCTTCTTCCATCTTGCCCTGTTGCGCCAGCACCATGGCGCGGCGCAGTTGGATTTTGGCGGTGTCTTGGGGGCTGTTGATTTGGCCTAGATAAGCCAGTGCCTGGAGCGGGTCTTTGTTTTTCTGCGCGATCTGCGAGAGCAGCAGGTAGGCCTGCACCGCACCGGGGCTGGTTGTGGTGGCCTCGGCGTCGTCCTTCGCGTCCGCGGGTTCTTGCGAGGGCAGCAGTGACAGGTACCGTTTGAGCGACTGCTCTGCCTTTTGCAAGGCCTGGTTTTGCAGCTCAATCGAGCCGCGAACCAACCAGGCCTGGGCATAGTCGGGCTTAGAGAGGTTCAAGGCCTCCACGACGGTCAGCGCCTGTACGTACCGCTGCAAATCAATCAGCTTTCGTACATAGCCCATGTGAATCTCGGGCGATGTTTTGGCCGCCAAATAAGGCAATAAGAGGGCCTGTGCGCTCTCAAAGTCGGCATCCAGCAGGTTAACGCTGAGCACCGCGATGTCATCTGACAAAGGGTTAAGTGCCGCGCCCTTGCGGGCGGCGGCCAATGCAGTGGTACTGTCTTTGGCCAGAAGGCGCAAATTGCCAACCATGGCCCAAGCCACCGGCCCGGTGTCGGCGCGGACGAGGTCAGAGGCCAATGCTTTTTCAAGTACCTCGGCAGCGGCGATCTTGTCGCTCGCGCGGGTAAAAAAGCGGCTGACAAAGACAATATTTGCACCCCGATCGGCATCTTGCGTGCGCGCCAGCAAGCGCTGGGCGGGAGCCAAAGCCTCCGCCAATTTGTTCAGGCCAACAAGCAGTTGGAGCAGGTAGCGGTCAGCCTCAAGCGAGTCAGGTAACGCCTGTTGCCACGCTTTTGCCGCCTGAAGCGCGGCACTGCCATCCCGGCCCCGCAGGGCGATTTCTACTGCACGCTGAAACAGCAATGGATCCTGCGCACGGCGTGCCGCATCCAAGGTCAGGCCATAGGCGGATGCAATATCTTCATTTTGCAGGCTCAGCTCGCTGACCAGGAGCTGGTAAAAAAGTTCTGCCGTGAGTTTCGAGTTGTGCGGTGGCTCGCTCGTTTCAGGCTCGGCCGCTTGGGACTGTCCCCAAGACGCAAGCACAACGCAGCAGGCGAGGACAATAGAGGGCAGACGTGGCATGCCACCATAATAATCCACGCCCCCTTTCCTCTATCTCCATGCCTGAATTACCCGAAGTCGAAGTGACGCGCCTGAGTTTTGCCGACCGCATCGCCGGTGCGCGCATTGCATCGGTGAACATGGGCAAGCCTTTGCGCTGGCCCTTGGGCTGCAGCACCGACGCGCTGTGCGGGCAGAAAGTGCTGGGCGTGCGGCGCCGGGGCAAATACCTGCTCCTGGATTTGGAGCGGGGTTTGTTGCTCCTGCACCTTGGAATGTCGGGCAGCGTTACGTTCAGCGCCAACCCAGGCCCGGTGGGCAAGCACGACCATTTTTCTCTGAACACCACACACGGCGTACTGCGCCTGAACGACCCGCGCCGCTTTGGCGCCGTCGTTTTTGCCAGTGGGGAGGACAGCCCACCCGCCCAAAAGCTCTTGGGCAAGCTCGGGGTGGAGCCTTTGGGCGACGCCTTCAAGCTCGATGAGTTTTGTCAAGCGCTTAAAAAGCGCAGTGCGCCCATCAAACAAGTGCTGCTGGCGGGCGACACCGTGGTGGGTGTGGGCAATATCTATGCCTCGGAGGCCTTGTTCTTGGCCGGCATTCGTCCCACCACCCGGGCTTGCAATATCAGCCGCGCGCGCATCGCTTTGCTGCATGCGGCCGTTCGCGCGGTGTTGGCCCGCGCGGTCGAAAAGGGCGGCAGCACCCTGCGTGATTTTTCCAACGCCCATGGCGAATCAGGCCACTTTCAGCTGGAGGCGGCGGTCTATGGCCGCGCAGGGCTGCCCTGCCGGGTGTGCGCGAGCCCCATCCGCACCATTCGCCAGGGCCAGCGCTCGACCTTTTTCTGTCCTGTGTGCCAAAAGCGATGAGCACAAGGGCGGTTTCTGGAGCCGTGGCCGCCAAGGTGGTCGCCTGGCAACAAGTGCATGGCCGCAACAGTCTGCCCTGGCAAAACACCCAAGACCCCTACCGCGTTTGGCTCTCAGAGATCATGCTGCAGCAAACCCAGGTAGCCACGGTCCTGGGGTATTTCGACCGGTTTTTGACGGCCATGCCGACCGTGCAACATTTGGCGGCAGCCAGTTTGGACGAGGTGCTGGGTTTGTGGAGCGGCCTGGGTTACTACAGCAGGGCCCGTAACCTGCACCGCTGTGCGCAAGCGGTCGTCGATCTGCACGGTGGCGTGTTTCCGCGCAGCGCGGAAATTCTGGTGACGCTGCCCGGCATAGGACGCTCGACGGCAGCCGCGATTTCATCGCTGTGCTTTGGCGAGCGGGTTGCGATCTTGGATGCCAACGTCAAACGCGTGGTGGCGCGGGTCACGGGCTTTGATGGTGATTTGGCCCAAGCGGCCCAGGAGCGCCTGTTGTGGGAGGCCGCCAGCGCTTTGTTGCCCCTGCCGAAAGTGGCCTCGCGCACCATGGCGCGCTACACCCAGGGCATGATGGACTTGGGCGCGACCGTGTGCCTGCCCAAGAAGCCTGCTTGCTTGTTGTGCCCCTTGCATGAAGATTGCCGGGCGCATGCCAAAGGCGACCCCGAGCGATACCCGGTGCGCACCCGCCAGCTCAAACGCTCCAGCCAGTCGATCTGGCTGTTGTGGGCGCAAGCGGCAGACGGTGCTGTCTGGCTCGCGCCCCGTCCCACGCCGGGTGTATGGGCAGGTTTGCAGTGTTTTCCGCTGTTCGAATCGGAAGCTGCGTTGCGCTCGGCATTAGCGCCCGGGCAAGCGGCGAGCTTGCAGGCGGAGCCGACCTTTGTCCATGTGCTCACGCACAAGGATTTGCACTTGCACCCCTGGCGCTTGGAATGGCCTGTGGGCGCCGATCTGGGCGCAATGCCGGGTCGCTGGGTGGGTGCTGCGCAATGGCCTGCTTTGGGCTTGCCTGCGCCGATTCGCAAGTTGCTAGAACGTGGGTAGCGCCGCGCAGCGGGCTTAGTTCAGGTCTTGGGCGTGGCGGCTAAACCGTCCAGCTCCCGGTGGCGCTTGAGCGTGACCCAGTCTGCGCCAAAGTGCTGCGCGAGCTGTTCTACCAAATAGACCGAGCGATGCTGACCCCCGGTGCAACCGATTGCTACCGTCACGTAGCTGCGGTGGTCACGCGCCATGGCGGGTAGCCAATGCGTCAAAAACTCTCTGATCTGGACCAACATCTGCTGCGCCTCGGGCTGCGCCGCCAAAAAGTGCGCCACCGGCGCGTCGCGTCCGGTTTGTTCTTTGAGGTCGCGTTCGTAGTGCGGGTTGGGCAGCATGCGAACGTCAAACACATAGTCGGCGTCAGCAGGCACCCCGCGCTTGAAGGCAAAGGACTCAAACACCAGCGTGAGCTGCGCTGGAGGCGAGCCGATCAGGGCTTTGACGTAGCCCTGCAACTGGGCTGCACGGATCATGCTGGAATCAATCACGTGCGACTGGGCGCGAATGGCCTCTAACAGGCTGCGCTCCAGTTCAATGGCCTCGACCAGCGCGCGGTGCTGGTCGGTGCGGGCGTGTGCGCTGTCGATTTGGGACAAAGGGTGCTTGCGTCGTGTCTCGGAATAGCGGCGCACCAGCGTGTCGGTGTTGGCATCTAAAAACAGCGCTTTGACATCCAAACCCATGGCCCGCAATTGGGCAAGTTGCTCAGGCACGAGTGGTAGCGAAGTGGCACTGCGCACGTCCATGGCAATCGCAACCCGGGGCGCGGCATGCTGCTTCTCCAGCGCCACAAAGTCCATCAGCAATTCGGGCGGCAGATTGTCTACACAATAAAAGCCGGAGTCCTCCAGCGCATGCAGCGCCACGGATTTGCCGGACCCGGACATACCGGTAATCAGCACCAGTTCCATGGCGGGGTGGGTCACAGGGCGGCCTTTCGCAGCATCTCATCGGCATGGGCTGCGGTCGTGGCCGACCCCATATCGCCGCCCAGCATGCGGGCAATTTCTGCGGTTCGTGCAGCGTCCACCACTTCTGCCACGCTGCTGACGGTCGCGCCGCCCTGCAACTGCTTGGACACCACCCAGTGCCGGTCAGCGCAGGCGGCGACTTGCGGCAAATGGGTCACTGCCATGACCTGCCGGTCCCGCCCGAGCTGGCGCATGAGTTGGCCCACGGTGTGCGCCACCGCGCCACCGACCCCGGCATCGACTTCGTCAAATATCAGTGTCTGGGCGCTTCCTAGTCGGCTGGTAGACACGGCAATCGCCAGTGCGAT
This sequence comes from Comamonadaceae bacterium, assembly GCA_947371775.1. Classification (GTDB taxonomy): domain Bacteria; phylum Pseudomonadota; class Gammaproteobacteria; order Burkholderiales; family Burkholderiaceae_C; genus Allorhodoferax. The sequence goes on along the minus strand of CANBQX010000010.1, from coordinate 3,542 downwards.
GCGCGACAGCTCGCCGCCGGAGGCCACTTTGGCCACCGGGCGTGGGGTACTGCCCGCGTGGCCCGCCACCAAAAACACCACCTCTTCGAGTCCGCAGTGTTGCGGCTGTGCCAAAGCGTCCAACTGCACCACAAACTGGCCACCTTCCATGCCCAAGCCTTGCATCGCATCGGTAATGGCGTGCGCCAGTTTGGGCGCCGTCGCAGAGCGCGCTTTGGAGACCTGCTTGGCCTCCTGCATAAAAGCGCTGTGCGCGGCGTCCGCCTCGCGCTGCAATTTATCCAGGTCGGCCGCAGCATCGAGCTGCGCCAACTCTGCCTTCCATTCGGCCAGCGCGGCGGCCAGCTCGGCTGGTGCGCGTTTGTAACGGCGCGCCAGAGCCACCCAGAGCGCCAAGCGGGCATCGAGTTCGGCCAATCGCTCGGGGTCGGGCTCCATGTGGCGCTGGTACGCACGCAGGCTATGGGCTGCGTCCTCGATGTGCGCGATGGCCGAGGCAATCACCTCGCTGGGCCCTTGAAACTCCGGCTCCAAATGCAGCTGCTTTTGCAACTGCTGCAGCGCGGCGTTCAAAAGCGCAATGGCAGGTTCGTCCGCATCTTCCAGCAAGGCCAGGGCCGACTCTGTGGCTTCCAGCAGGGTTTGGCTGTGGGCCAGGCGGCTGTGGCCGGCGTTGAGGCCTTCCCACTCGTCCGCCAGTGGGTTGAGCTTGTCCACCTCACTAATCTGCCAGGCCAAGCGTTCGCGGTCGCGCTGCAAAGCCTCCTGCGCTTGCTGCGCCGTGCTTAATGCGCCTTTGGCTTGGCGCCAGTGCTGCCACAGCGTGCTCAACTTGCTTGTGGAGATGCGACCGTAGCCGTCCAGCAGGTCCCGCACCGCGTCGGCGCGGGTCAAGCTTTGCCAGGCATGCTGGCCATGAATGTCAAACAACTGCTCGCCGATCTGGCGCAGTTGCTGGGCGGTGGCCGGGCTGCCGTTCACCCAAGCGCGGCTTTTGCCGGCCAAGTCCACGCTGCGCCGCAGGAGCAAGCCCTCGTGGGTATCAAAGCCAGCCTCGGCCAAGAAACCTTCAAGGCTGTGCGGTAGATCAAATTCCGCGCTGACTTCGGCGCGCTGGGCACCTTCGCGCACCAGGCCTGCGTCCGCCCGTGCGCCCGTTACCAATTGCAGTGCGTCAATCAGAATCGATTTGCCTGCGCCGGTTTCGCCAGTGAGCACGGTAAAGCCCGCGCCAAGTTCCAGGTCCAGGGCGGCGACGATGACAAAGTCGCGCAGCACGATGCGTTTGAGGCCCACGGTTTACGCCACTCCTTCGTTCCAATGCAATTTCTGGCGCAGGGTGTCGAAGTAGGTCCAGCCTTTGGGGTGCAGAAACTGCACGTGGTGCTCTGACCGGCGCAGCACGATACGGTCGCCGTGCATCAGCGTGGCCAGTGACTGCATGTCAAAGTTGGCGCTGGCATCGCGGCCGGCGACGATTTCGATCGCGATCTCCGAGGCATGCGACAGCACCAAGGGCCGGTTCGACAGGGTATGCGGTGCAATCGGCACCAAGACCCAGCCCGGCGTAGAAGGGTGCAGCAGGGGGCCACCCGCAGACAGGGCGTAGGCGGTAGAGCCGGTGGGCGTGGCAACGATCAGGCCGTCGGCGCGTTGGCTGGCCACAAAATGTCCGTCTACTTCAATGCGCAGCTCCACCATGCCCGAAGTCGCGCCCCGGTTGACCACGACGTCATTGAGGGCCAGTGCGGAAAACACGCAGCGGCCATCGCGAACGACTTCGGCGTGTATCAGGCTTCGGTCGTCTACCTCGTAGTGGCCCCGCAACATGGGCGCAAGCGCCGACGCATAGTGGTCCAGGGGAATGTCGGTGATAAAGCCCAGCCGACCCTGGTTGATACCGATGAGCGGCACTTTGAACTCGGCCAGCTGGCGCCCGATGCCCAGCATGGTGCCGTCGCCTCCCACCACCAGGCACAGGTCGCATTGGCGGCCGATGGAAGGCACGTCCAGCGCCGTGTAATTCGTCAGCCCCAGCTTGTTGGCGGTGTCAGCTTCAATCGACACCTCGCAGCCCTGGTCCATCAGAAAGTGCGCAATGGCGTCCAGTGCCGCGCGCGAGGCAGCCACCGCGGCCGCCGAATGGCTGGTCTGGTACTTGCCAATCAGGGCGAGGTGCTTGAACAGGGATTTCTGGGGGGAGGCCATGGGGCAAATTACATCACTAAAATGTTGCGATGCTCGATGATCGCTCCAAGTTGTTGCTCAAAGCGCTGGTGGAACGCTACATTGCCGACGGACAGCCGGTGGGAAGCAGAACGCTTTCCAAGGCATCGGGCCTGGAACTGTCGCCCGCCACCATCCGAAACGTCATGTCCGATCTGGAGGAGCTGGGCTTGATCGTCAGCCCCCACACCTCGGCCGGACGGGTGCCTACGGCCCGGGGCTACCGGCTCTTCGTTGACACCATGCTCACCGTGCAGCCGCAGCAGCTGGGCGGCCATATTTTGGCGCCCGACCAGCCGCAAAAAGTCATCTCCAACGCCGCCAACCTGCTGTCCAACCTGTCGCAATTCGTGGGAGTGGTGATGGCGCCGCGCCGCACCACCGCGTTTCGCCACATGGAGTTTTTGCGCCTTTCAGAACGCCGCGTATTGGTCATCATTGTTTCACCCGACGGCGATGTGCAAAACCGGGTGATTTACACCGAGGTCGACCACTCGCAGTCGCAGTTGGTGGAGGCGGCCAATTTTCTGAACAGCCACTACGTCGGTCTGGACATTGAGCAGGTGCGTGAACGCCTGCACGGCGAAGTGGAGAGCTTGCGCACGGAAATCGCCAGCCTGATGGCCGCCGCTGTGGCCATGAACTCTGAGGCGGTGGCTGAGTCTCAGGAAGAGGTTGTTATCTCGGGCGAACGCAATTTGCTCAAGCTCAGCGATTTCTCCAGTGACATGGGTAACTTGCGGCGTGCCTTTGAGTTGTTCGAGCAAAAAGCACAAATCATGCGATTGCTCGATATCGCCGGCCAGGCCGAAGGCGTTCGCATCTTCATAGGCGGCGAAAGCCAGGTCGTGCCGTTTGAAGAACTGTCCATCGTCAGCGCGCCCTATGAAGTCGACGGAAAAATCGTTGGCACACTCGGTGTGATCGGCCCCACGCGCATGGCCTATGACCGCATGATTCAGATTGTGGACATCACCTCCAAGCTCGTCAGCAATGCGCTGAGCCACCACAAATAAGGCCTTGGCCAGCGCCTGCGGGCCGTTGCGTATAATCCGCGCATCCGAGGAGCGTTGCAGTTCATACCGTTTGAACGAGGCTCGGACCGCGTTTCGGGTCATTCGCACCCTTTACCGCACCAACTGCGCTCACCCACGTTGTCTGTGGGCTGAGACTTCAAGCTTTGTAGTTCCAGTCGCGCACCAGCGTGGTGGTTTCCCACATTTATTTTTAATTTTGGAGTGAACTATGAACGCCGTTTTGAAGCCCATCAAAAACCAAGACTATGCGATTGCCGACCTGGGTCTGGCCGCATGGGG